>CAZOYH010000046.1:0-11933 GCA_964583995.1 uncultured Methanobrevibacter sp. | reverse complement strand
CATGGTACTGCTGTTTCAGAAGCACAACGTCAAATTTTAGAACAGTATTTCGGTACTAATGTGCCGTTACCAACAAAAATCTATCATTGGCTTTTAGATTTAATTCAAGGTAACCTTGGCACTTCTTTAATATATCGTGCTCCAGTTATGGATGTAATTGTTGAGAAATTTTCTGCTTCAGTGGTCTTGATGGCAATATCTTGGATTTTAAGTGGTATCATTGGTTTTGCATTAGGTGTAGTGGCTGGTAAAAACAAAGGGTCATGGATTGATAAAGCTGTCAAAGTTTATTGTTATGCAATCCAATCAGCTCCATCTTTTTGGGTTGGAATGCTCATTTTAATGGTATTTTCAGTTTATTTAGGATGGTTCCCAATTGGATTTGGTGTTCCAATCGGTGTTAAAAGTACTGATGCAACATTTATTGAATGGGCAACAAGACTTGTTTTACCTACATTAACATTAAGTATTGTTGGAGTGGCACCAATTGCAATGTACACACGTAATGAATTAACTCAGGTTTTATCCTCGGATTATGTATTGTTTGCTAAGTCCAGAGGTGAAAAAGGTTGGGATTTAGTGAAAAATCATGGAATAAGAAATATATTATTGCCTGCAATTACATTGCAATTTTTGTCATTCAGTGAACTGTTTGGAGGTGCAGTATTGGTGGAACAGGTATTTTCTTATCCTGGAATCGGTCAAACTGCAGTTGCAGCAGGTCTTCAAAATGATGTTCCACTATTTTTAGGAATCGTTCTGATAAGTGCTATATTCGTATTTGTTGGAAACTTACTCGCTGACATCTCATATTATTTCATAGATCCAAGAATTAAGGAGAATGAGTTCAATGATTAAGAAGAAGACAGATGATAAAAGGCAATGGTTTTTATATTCTGCAAACCTTAGAACAAAGACTCTTATAATTATTGGGCTTGCAGCATTGGTTATTATAAGTATTTTTGTAAGCGGTTATTTCATAAGAGATATTCCTTCTAATTTTATCAATGCTAATCAAATGCCTTCTTTAGAACATCTTTTCGGAACTGACTGGATGGGAAGGGACATGTTTCAGCGAACTATTGCAGGGCTTGGATTAAGTTTGATGGTAGGTTTCATAGCATCTGTGGTCAGTACTTTTATTTCTATAATATTGGGTCTATTTTCAAGTTTCAACCGATTTGCAGATGAATGTGTTGCAGGAATTATAGATTTATTTGGTTCCATTCCCCATATCCTTTTGATTATTCTTGTTTCCATCATGTTTGGTGGAGGGGTATATGGGGTTATTATGGGTGTTGGTTTAACACATTGGACTCCTCTTGCAAGAGTTCTTAGGTCTGAAGTAAAAGAGATTAGAACCAAGGAATATATTTCTTTAGCTGAAAATCTTGGAAGAAGTAAAGTTTGGATTGCAATTAAGCATATTTTTCCATTAATTATTTCTCAGATTATTGTGGGTATAATCTTAATGTTTCCTCATGCCATCATGCACGAAGCAGCGATAACATTCTTAGGATTCGGTTTACCGCCTCATGAGCCTGCAATCGGAGTAATATTGTCTGAATCAATGAACTATTTGTCATCAGGATATTGGTGGTTAGCATTCTATCCTGGAATGTCCTTGTTGATAGTTGTGTTGTTATTTGATTTAATTGGAGAAAATGTTGAAAAACTTTTAAATCCTGAAACTGCACAGGAATAAGGGAAATTTTTAAAATTTCTCATTTTTTATTTTTAATGGTGGTACGGTGAATATAACAATTAGAGAACTTAGCAATGATTTTGATGAAATTTGTGCCGTTAAAAATTTTTTATATGTCCAAATTAAAGAGGTATATGATATTGGTCCAACTCCAGAATTTCATTATGATATCGAAGGAATAACTGAATATTATATCTTACCAAAACGGAATAACTTTTTTGTTGCATTCTGTAAAGATAAAATTGTTGCAACAGCAGGAATTAGAGAATATGATAGGGATTATGAATTTTTTAGAGGAATCTATTCAAAAGAAAACACTGCAAGTATATGGAGACTGATGGTTGATAAAAATTACAGAAGACATGGCCTTGCACGTAAACTAGTTGCTAAAATGGAAGATTTTGCTAAATGTGAAGGTTACTCCAGAATTTATTTACATACTCACAGGTATCTTGAAGCAGCACCTGCTTTTTGGAAGTCTCTTGATTATGAAATCACTGTTCAGGAAGAGGATTATGATGAGACAAATCATATGGTGAAAAATTTATAAAGATTTCCCTAAAACTTATTTTATATAGTGCTAAATATTATAGTAATGAAACGAACAGCACTAAAAATCGGATACATAGGAACTAATTTTCACGGTTTTCAAAGACAACCCGATTTAAGAACTGTGGAAGAAGAATTAATCTATCATTTGCGCAAACTTGACTACATTGATGATTTGAAAGCTTCCAGATTCAGAATTGCAGGCAGAACCGATGCTGGAGTCCACAGTTTAGGCAATGTAATCAGTTTCCAGTCAGAAAAGGAAGTTCGGGTAAATGAAATTAACAACTCCTTACCGGATGATATTCAAATTTTAGCCTCAGCTCCGGTAAGATATGCTTTTAAACCGAGATATGCTCAAATGAGGCAATACCGTTACATGCTGTTCCAAGATCTAGACATTGATAAGTTAAATGAAGTTGCCGAAGTCTTTAAGGGAACACATAACTTTACAAATTTCACAAAACGTTTTCAAAAGACAACCACAAGAACAATTGATGATATTAAAGTTACAAAGGTTAATTTCGATGATTATCACAAAAAGGAATTTCCGAACCTTCATGACACTCTCACACCAATTTTCATTGACATCTATGGAGAATCCTTCTTATGGAATATGGTAAGAAAAATGATGAGGGTTTTTGTTGATGTTGCTATCGGTAAAATGGATTTGGATGAAGTTGAAATGCTTTTAAATCCCAAAGAGGATGAACCGAGAGCATATATTAAAGTTATGGAACCTGATTATTTGATTTTAATGGACATTCAATATGATGGAATCAAATTCAGATATGATGATTATGCATGTGAAAGATTTAGGCGAAATCTGGTTGATTCACTTACAGATTTGCAAAAAAAATATGCCATTCGAGAAGCAATGGTGAAAAGTTTAAATGATGTGCAGTTATAATTATATATAATGAGGTGTTTTAATGGGTCTCGTGTATGATGTTTTTGACAAATATTCTATTCTTGATATTATTATTGGTTTTGCATTAGGGTATTATCTTGCTGTTTTTCATGACGATCCGAATTTATGGGTTATTGCAGCCATTGTTATTATTGGTGTAGGTGCAGTTATATCAATAATGCCTGTTATTGCCAGTGTACGTGCAAAAGCCCGTGGTGAAGGTGAAATATCAGTACCTGAACTTTTAGAAGCTTTTCTACTTAATATTGCAATGCTTGCAGTATCTACTTCACTGGGATTTGTAATTGCTTCTATTGCAATCGGTAACTTTATTATCGATTAACTTTTTTTCATTCTTTTTTTGTAAAAATTTTTAACCTATTTTAATTAAATATATTAATTAAGTGATAATTATGAAAATAGCTACTATTTTAGGAACAAGGCCAGAAATCATTAAAATGGCTCCAATTATTGATGAAATATCAAAAAGAGGTATTGACCAAATTGTTTTGCATACTGGTCAACATTATGATAAAGAAATGTCAGATAATTTCTTTAGGGATTTGGAAATTCCCGCTCCAGATTATAACATTCATGTAGGCTCAGGCACTCATGGAAAGCAAACAGGTTTGATGATGCAGGGAATCGAAGAGGTTCTTCTGGAAGAAAAACCGGATATAGTTCTTGTTCAGGGAGATACTAATGCAGTACTTGCCGGTGCACTTGTCTGTGCTAAATTGCATATTGCAGTCGGCCACGTTGAAGCTGGACTTAGATCATTTGACATGACTATGCCTGAAGAGATTAACAGAATGGCAGCAGATGTCTGCTCAACAATGTATTTTATTCCGACAGAGCAGTCAGCAATTAATCTTTTGGCTGAAGGATTTTCAAGAGAAAACTTGCTGATTACAGGAAACACTGTTGTCGATGCTTGTTTTAGACACTTGGAAATAGCTAAAAAAAGAGGTTTTGAAGAGGAATCCTTAGCTGAGTTGGATATTGAAAATATGGAAAATATTTTGACCTTAACAATGCACCGGGCGGAAAATGTTGATGATAAAAAAAGAGTAACAAATATTATCGGTGCTTTAAAGGAATTAAGTGACATGAATATTATTTTCCCAATCCATCCAAGAACCAAAAACACACTACAAAACTTCGGATTGTTTGATGAATTGAATGATTTGGAACATGTCCATATTGTAAAACCAATCGGGTATCTTGATTTTTTACTTTTAACATCAAATTCAACATTAATTTTAACTGATTCTGGCGGTCTTCAGGAAGAAGCAATTACATTGAATGTTCCAGCTTTAACTTTAAGATACAATACTGAAAGGCCGGAAACTGTAACTGCTGGAGGAAACATTTTAGTTGGTTCTGATAAAGAGGTAATTCTAGAAAATGCTAGAAAAATTTTATCAGATGAAGACTTTGCAAATGCAATGAAAAATGCTCCAAATCCATACGGTCGGGGAGATTCAGCTAAATTAACAGTCGATGCCATAGAACAGTATTATGAAGATGGACTGTTGGACATCAAAGCTCCTGAGGACATCATGTCTTCATTTGAAAGGAAAATGGCTGCAATCGATGAGAACATAACTGTTGAAGAATTCGAGGTAAAAGAAAATGCATTGGTTCACATGGCATTCGATGGAGATAAAATGCGTTTTCCAGCTGATGATTTGAACTTAAATGGAATGATGATTACTTATGATAAAAGAGAATGATTCCATTTTGGTATTTGAATACTTCACGGCTTCCGGTGAAAAAGACAGATCAATTATCTCAGAAGCTGAAGCTTTAATATTTTCACTTCTAGATGACTTAAGTGATTTTGATGTTGATTTGGTAATAAATGAATCATATAATGACGTTGTGATTAAATATAGTAATGTTAATCCCATTTTCATTGATTGTGATGTTATCGATTGGCTTTTGGATAATGCTAAAAACTTCAACAATGCTATTTTCATTGCAGGTGAAAACAACAATAATCTTTACAATATCACAAAAATATTGGAAGAAAATAATGTCAATACATTTACGTCATCTGCAGAGGCATGTCTAAAAGCATCTGATAAATTTACAACCTATGAAAGCTTATTTGACATTGTTCCCCAACCAAGATCATTCAGATTCAAAATTGATTCCAAAGGTTATTGGAAAAGAGCTATTGAAAATTTACATGAAAAATGGCAGGCTGAAGATCCGTTAACTCCATTGAAATTAATTATCAAACCATTGATTGGTGTTGATTGTGAAAACATTGTCGTTATTGAAGATATAGCTGACTTATCATATGATTTGGAAAAGATTTATCCTCCCGAATCAAGAATTATTGTTCAGGAATATATTGATGGGACCGATATTAGCGTTAGTTTAATTTCCGATGGTAAAAAGGCCATTCCATTAAGTTTAAACAAACAGTTTGTCGAGTTAAATGCTGAAGATGGAACTTATTTTGGTGGAAAATTGCCTTATGAGACTAAATATAAACAGGAAGCATTTGAAATTGCAACAAAAGCAGTTGAATCTATTGATGGAATTAAAGGTTTTGTTGGTGTTGATTTATTAATTAACAATGATGAAAAAGATGTTTACTCAGTGTATCTTCTTGAAATAAACTCAAGATTTACAACACCTTATGTCGGATTAAATAAAATCACTAATTTCAACATCGGAAAATCAATAATCGAGTTATTAAATGGCGAGTTAAGCATCGATGAGTTGGATGTTTCTTTAGATGGTGAAGTTGAATTTAAAAAAGTTGGCGATGAATTAGAAGTAAGGAGAATTTAACATGAAAGTAGCAGGATTCGATATTGGTGGAGCAAATACTGATTTGGCCATAATTGACTTCGATGGTGAAGAAATAAGAAACATTGAAGTAGATTTCGCATATCTTCCAATGTGGAGCAATAATGATGATTTGTCAAGAGTTCTATTGGAATTAATTGAAAACATTTGTCCCGTTTCAGAAATTGATGCAGTAGGCATTTCAATGACTGCAGAACTTGTCGATGCATATGATACTAAAAAAGAAGGAGTTTTAGATGTTGTAAGAAAATGCGAAGATACATTTGATTGTCCTATAGCTTATGTTGGTGTTGACGGAATGCTGTCAAAATCAGAAATAGAAGCAACTCCACTTAAGGCAGCGGCAGCAAATTGGATTGCCACAGCCCAAATTGCCACTTTAATATCTGATAATTGTATATTTATCGATACTGGAAGTACTACAACAGATATTATTCCAATTAAAGATGGAAAAGAATGTGCAATAGGAAAATCAGACTTTGACAGGTCTGCAACTGGAGAACTGGTCTACACTGGTACTCTAAGAACAAATCTTGCAAGCTTCCTGGACAAGGTTGAATTAAATGGTAAAGAATATAGGGTAGCTAGTGAGTTATTCGCACAAACTGCTGATGTTTACACTGTTTTGGATTTGATAACCGAAGAAGATTATGTTTGTGACACTTTTGATGGTGAAGGAAAATCCAAATTGGATTGTGCAAAAAGAATTGCCCGTGTTGTCTGTGCCGATTTGGAAATGCTGTCTATGGACGATATTGTTGAAATGTCCAAATTCATTCATCAAAAACAAGTTGAACAGATTGCTGATGGTCTAAAACAGGTTGTTGAAACTCAAAACTTAGATTTAATTATTACAACTGGTCTTGGAAAAGATATTCTGGATAAAAAAGCAGCTGAACTTTTAGGTCTTGAAGTAAAATCAATGGTAGATATTTTAACTGATGAAGAATGTGTAGTGGCTCCTGCAGTTGGAACTGCAGTGATGATGAATAAATATCTTTAATACCATACATCTTTCAGGCCAAGTAAATAAGCGCAACTGTTAGCTATTAAATGTATTATCAGGGTTAATACAATAGCTATCACAACAAACAGCCAGTTAAGCTCAACAACAAATGACACTAAGATTAATGCCACAATTAAAAAATCTAATTGATCAAGAATTGGTGCGGGTTTTCCTCTTCCAATTCCAAGTCTTCTTTTTAAAAAACTGCCTAATGCATCACCTAAAAGCGCACCAAAACCAAGTAAGAACCCAATTAATATTCCGCTAGATACATTTGGAATGATTGGGGTAATGATATATTGTCCAATTTCTGCAATGATGTCGGGACCAAAGTATCCTTGAACAGCACCTGTTAGAATACCGATGAGAGTTCCGGCTATAATGCCTCTCCAGGTAACTCCATCTCCAATCCAACGGGCGCCTTTACTATCACTTTTGCCGAAATCAACAGGTGTTCCACCACCAAATGCCAGTGCTCCACCATTTGAAAAATAAGCGGGGAGTATGAAATAAAGTGTTGTAACACAAGCTAACAATAAAATTTGGATATCAATATTCATTAAAATTTTTCTCCAATTTAATTTAGTTTTTATATTGTATAATATTGTTTTTCTACTATATAATTAATTAAGTTTAAATATTATATTACTTAAAATATATTATATTATGTAAGTTTATCTAATGATGTCAATATTGTTAGAAAAAGGTGATTTTTTTGAAAATTAAAGATACAAAAAGTTTATGTCCTGAGTGTGGCAAACCTCTAGAGGCTGAAGTTTATGATGAGGGTGGAAAAATTCTCATCAAAAAAACTTGTGATGAACACGGGGAATTTGTAAACACTTACTGGAGTGATGAAAAATTATACAACCGGGTAGAAAAATTTATTCCTACTATCACATCTATTGAAAACCCTTCCGTAGAGGATAATGCTTCTTGTCCAAGTAATTGTGGTTTATGTTCAAAACATGAAACTTCCACTGTATTGGGATTAATTGATGTAACAAATAGATGTAATTTAAAATGCCCAGTTTGTTTTGCTAATGCTGCTGCTGCAGGATATTTATATGAACCTACTCAAGATGAAATAAGACAAATGCTTAGGAATTTAAGGAATTTAAAACCTCATCCGTGTCCGGCTATCCAATATGCTGGTGGGGAACCTACTGTCAGAAAAGACATTGTTGATTTAATAAAAATGGCAAAAGAAGAAGGTTTTACCCACGTTCAGATAGCAACTAATGGTATAAGGTTAGCTAAAAGGGAAAATTTAGCTGGTGAGTTAAAAAAAGCAGGTTTAAACACAGTTTATCTTTCTTTTGAAGGAGTGACACCAGAACCTTATATTAAAAATAAGGGAAGGGATTTGCTTCCGGATAAAATTCAAGCTATTGAAAACTGTAGAAAGGCAGGTTTAGGTGTTGTATTGGTTCCTACATTAGTCAAAGGGGTTAATGATGATCAAGTCGGTGAAATAATTAAATTTGCTTTTGACAATAATGACATTATTTATGGTGTTAATTTCCAGCCTGTTTCATTTTCAGGAAGAACTCCATCAGAACATGTGGAAGAGCAAAGAATCACTATTCCTGATTTTGTCAACATTATTGAAGATGAAACTGATGGTCAGGTTCCAACTAGTGCATTTTACCCACCATCCTTTGTTGAACCGATTGCAGAGTTTATCTCTCTTTTAGATGGTGAAGACTCCGCTAAAGTTACCTTAAACTGCCATGAACATTGTGGAATTGCTACTTATGTATTCAGGGAAAAGACTGAAGGTGATGGTAAGGATAAATTGATTCCAATTACTGATTTCATTGATGTTGAAGATTTATGCGATAAATTAAAAGAATATAATGATAAACTTAAAAGCGGTAAATTTGGATCTCGTAAAAGGGTTTTAGCAGGTTTAACTGGTAATCTCACCAAAATGGTTCACACAAGCAGAACTCCAAAAGATTTAGATATTGTAAAGATATTGTACAATGTATTTGCTAAAGGAGACTATGATGCATTAGGAGACTTCTCCAAAGATGCAATGCTTATTTCATGCATGCATTTCATGGATCCATTTAACTTTGACGAAGACAGAGTTAAAAAATGTGTAATTCATTATGCAACTCCTGATGGCAGAATCATACCTTTCTGTACTATGAATTCAATGTACCGTGAAGGTGTGGAACAGAAATTCTCACAACCGTTAAAATAATTAATTTTTAAATCACCTTAACTTATTTTGTATTTGGGATGCCCCAAATACTCGTTTTTTATTTAATTTTTTAGTGATAAGAATGGATATTATTAAAGGTAAAACATGGACTTTCGGAGAAAATATCGACACAGATGTTATAATCCCTGGGAGATACTTAAGAACATTCAATCCTCAGGATTTGGCAGACCATGTGCTGGAAGGAGAGCGCCCGGACTTTACAAAAAATGTTAAAAAAGGAGATATTATTGTAGCTGATGAAAACTTCGGATGCGGTTCATCAAGAGAACAAGCTCCCGTTGCAATCAAAACCGCAGGAGTAGATGCTATTGTTGCAAAATCATTTGCAAGGATTTTTTACAGAAATGCAATTAATATTGGGCTTCCGGTTATAGTGTCAGATATAGAAGCTAAAGACGGGGATATTATTAGCATTGATTTGACTGAGGGGTCTCTTGTTAATGAAACTACTGGTG
The DNA here is from genome assembly GCA_964583995.1 of uncultured Methanobrevibacter sp. Lineage (GTDB taxonomy): Archaea > Methanobacteriota > Methanobacteria > Methanobacteriales > Methanobacteriaceae > Methanocatella. The sequence goes on along the minus strand of CAZOYH010000046.1, from coordinate 2,249 downwards.
AAATAAAAACATTTGAACCGTTTAAAGAGTTCATGTTAAATATTCTGGAAGATGGCGGTTTGGTAAACCATTACTTAAATGATGATGATTAAGGAGGCATAAAAATGGACTGTCCAATTTGCGGTTCTGATGAAATTGAAATTCTAAACTCAAAGCAAAAATCCTCTAAAAAGAAATTAACAGAAGAATACTTATTAAAATGTGAAGATTGTGGTCATGTCTTTAAAGATATTGTGTCTTTAAAAAAGCCTAAACCATATAGGCTAATAATTTCAGAGCAAGACAAATCCCATAAAACAACTATTGATTTATCCCCAAGTGATGAGCTTAAAAGTGGAGATGTTCTACTTTCTGATTTGGGTCAAGTTGAAGTTACAAGTATTGAAGTTGATGATAAACGTGTAAATAAGGCAAAAATTGAAGATATTGATACTATTTGGGCAAATTCTGTAGAAATCCCTGCACGTATTGGATTTTCAGTTGATTTGCATGGTGAAGTTGATTCTTATAAACTGGACTTGGACAGGGATTTTGAAATCGCTCCTGGTGACATTGTTAAAATAGATAAGCACATTGTTAAAGTTCATGTCATAAAAACTCAGGATAGAAAATTGACATCTGGATTTGCAAAAGCAAACATTATTAAAAGGGTTTATGCAAAACCGGTTAAATTCAATAATTATGACTATGATTTGACAAAAGACATTTTCAAAAAACATAAAAGGAAAGAATTATGAAAGTTTACATTGAATCTTATGGCTGTACCTTCAATAAGGCCGATGGTCAGATTATAGCCGGAAATTTACATGAAAACAACATTGACATAGTTGATTCTATCGATGAAGCAGATATTATTATCGTAAACACTTGTTATGTTAAACTGCCAACTGAAAATAAGGTGGTTTATAGAATTCAAAAGCTTCAGCAAGACTATCCTGATAAAAAGATAATCATCGGGGGGTGTATGGTTGAAATTGATCCTGAAAAACTGGATAAGGTTGGTCCTGATTGTTCATGGATAGGGCCACATCAGTTAAACAAGGCAACAGAAATTGTAACTGGAACTTACTGTGGGGAAGTCATAAGGGAATGTGGATTTTCTAAAGACTCTAAAGTCGGAGTTCCTAAACTCGTTGATGATAATCTTATTCATATAATTCAGATTTGTGAAGGCTGTTTGGGGGTATGCACATTCTGCTGTACTCGTTTTGCCAGAGGACCATTAAATAGTTATCCTATTGAAGATATCAAAGCTGAAGCTAAAAGAGCTATTGAAAATGGGGCTTGTGAAATCCAACTTACTGCCCAAGATACTGCTGCTTTTGGCCGTGATAGTGGTGAGAAACTATCTGATTTAATCAAAGAAGTGGCTAATTTAGATGGAGATTTCAAAGTTCGTGTTGGAATGATGCATCCTAAAAACATTTTAAATGATGTTGATGAAATAATTGATGCGATGAAACATCCGAAGGTATATAATTTCATTCATTTACCTGTTCAATCAGGAAGTGATAAAGTTTTATCAGAAATGAATAGGGGTCATACAATTAATCAATACTTGGATGTTGTATCAAAATTCAAAAATGAAATTCCTGATATAACATTGGCAGTGGATATTATTGTAGGCTATCCTACAGAAAATGATGACGATTTTGATTTGACTGTTAAATTGCTTGAAAATATTAAACCAAGTTTAATTCATTTATCAAAATATCAGCACAGACATGGTGCAATATCATCTTCACTTCGTGAAATTCCACCCGAAACAATGAAGAAAAGATCAAAATTTTTATCTGAAATTAAATCAAAAATAACTGAAGAAGAAAACAAAGAATTGGTTGGAACTCGTCAAAAAGTTTTAGTTGTAGAAAAAGGTTCTAAAGGTGGTTTTATTGCAAAAACTAATTCATATATTCCAGTTATTGTTGACGATGTTAAGTTAGGTACTTTTGTTGATGTAATAATCACTGAAGCAACTGCCACTTATCTTAAAAGCGAATTATATGAAGAATAATTTTTTATTTTTTTTATTATACTTATTTTCATAATATTGTTAATTTTTATCCTTTAATTTTTTAACATATCATTGTAATTTTCTAGATTACCAAAGCATATAGTAACAGTTGATATGTTAAAATATAAGGGAATAATATCCATTTTTACCGATACCTTTATATACTATTGTATACTATCTTTTAATTGGAGGTGTAATTATGAGTGAATTACCAATCGCACCAGTCGGTCGTATC
>CAZOYH010000045.1:9645-12396 GCA_964583995.1 uncultured Methanobrevibacter sp. | reverse complement strand
TTTAGTGTTTTTTCGCGTCATTTTTTAACGAATAAATGAATATTGGTGTTTTATTGAAAATATCATAATTACATAGAGTCGTAATGTCACATATATGCTCTTAAAATCCGTTGAAAATATTTGATTTTCTAAAAGTAGTAAAAATTAGTCAAGAGGCATGATGAAAATATGAATAATACTCTCAAGAGACCCATTCAAAGCCCATATAAAAATTCAAAATGGTCTATTCCATCTTCCAGATAAACATCTGAGACTTTTTTAAACCCCAAATCCTCATAAAAATTAACCAAATATGCCTGACCTGAGAGTCTGATTTTATTTTTGCCCAAATCATCAGTGATGAAATCCATTGCTTTTTTCATCATGATTTTGGACAAACCCTTACCCCTGTGTGACTTTTTGACAATGACTCTCCCTATTGCCATTTCATCATATGAAACATTTTCCGGAAGTATTCTTAAAACAGCAACTACCAGACCATTATCTTCTAGAAACAAATGATATGCAACCTTATCCTTATCATCCAAATCCTGATATGCGCAGTCCTGCTCGACAACGAAAACTTCTGACCTTAATTTTAAAATCTCATATAATTCATCAAGTGTAAGTTGGTTAAATCGTTTCAGTTTCCAGTTAATGTTAACACGACCTAGTTAAAAGGGAGTTTCCTATCAGCGATTTTCTTTTTTAGACTATCGAGCTCATTTGAGATTAAAAATACTTTTTTGCCATCCACATATGTTGTATAACTCCAGCCATCACCGTACTTTGAAATTTTAAAATCGTCTTCAAAATCTGTGATTTTTGATGTTTCATCTTCAACAGGCAAAGATTTATTATTATTAATTCTTGAAATTCCGGAATAAAAATCTCTGAAATGAGGATTTCCCATTTGTCCCTGGATAAACCATTTAATTGCTACATTGTAACTTATTCCAACATTTAAAGTGGCTTTAAAAATAGATTTATGAATTTTATATTCACTTAAGATGTGTAAAGATTCCTTTTTAAAATTTTTAAACGGATAATTACCATGTTTTAACTGCTCATGCAATAATTTGGATTTTAGATAATTATTCCTTTTCTGCAAATTTTTTAAAGCTACTTCACTCATCAAATATATTTTTAACAGAACTATTAAATAAAATTAACAGTTTTACAAAAAAAGTAAATAACTTCATAATTATTCATTTAGTTCAGTAGCTTTTGAAGCCAGATTTTTGAAAGTTTCAACAAATTCAGGACTTAAATCATCGACATTCATTTTTGATTCCCATTCAGATTTAATATGATAGAATATCGGAATTCCTTTTTTGCCTTTATCTGTTAATTTAAGTACAAAATGGCGTTTGTCATCTGAGGATTTTTCACGTGAAATCCAACCGTCATCTTCTAATTTTCTGATAGCTTTTGTAATGGCACCTTTTGTTAGGTGCAGTTCACAGGCCAGATCCTTCTGATTGAAATGTTTGTTTTCATCAATAACCATTAGACAAACTGCCTGTACCAAATTCAGACCATATTTTGCAAGTTCATTATTGAAGTAATTTTTATGATTTTTTTGGAAAACATTTAATGTGAAGCCTAAACTATTATATGAATGCCATCCTATTGTTTTTTCAAGGCACATATCTATTGTTATATCTGAAGATATATAAAATATTTTACATTTTTTTATGAAATTTATTTCATCAAAATCTAAACAACCATATTGAAAACCGGGAAAAATTATAATAAGACACATGTAAATACAAAATAGGTGAACAACAGAAATATATGAATCTGAACCCAAAAATAAAATAAAAACATTTATATAACATTAAAACATAACTATTATACGATATGAAGTAATTTTCATGTCTGATAATGAACATCAACCATTTTATAATCTCCAAAATGTTTAGAATATGTTCAAAGGGAAGTAGAAAAAAAGGATACTACTACTTCCAAACTCCCCCCTTGTTTTGCAATATTTTTTTGATACCCAACAACATTTCGACTACTTTTTAGCACCCCGATTTAACTGTTTAATTTCACCACAAAAAAATTAAAATAAAACCCTTAAATCACATTTTCTATAAAAATTTAATTTTCATTAAAAATAAATATTGAACAAATATACAATAATATTCAAAAAATAGTAAAAAATAGAATAAAAACATTTATATAACATGACAATATAACTAATAAACGATGTGAACTAAATTTCATATCTTAACTTGAACATCAGTCAACCATTTTATAATCTCCAAAATGTTTAGAATATGTTCAAAGGGAAGTAGAATTGACTCAACTACTTCCAAACTCCCCCTTTTTTTAATGTTAAACATCATCAAGTATTTCAGGACTCGCACCGGCAATTTCAACCAAATATTCAGCTTCAACAATATGAAGTTTGGATGGTATAACAATGCAGTGAAGAGGCCCTCCGAAATCAAAATCAATTAAATCTGATATTTTACCTGCCTTAACACAAACATCACTTGATCCGACACGGGCAATACCCATGGCCAAAGTATCTTCAGTGATTAAACCTTCACGGCCCAATTCATTTTTAATACTCATCAAATACTCCAAACCTTGATTGACAGTCATATAACGGTCATTATGGGCTTGGATGTCAAGTAAAACCAAAGTATGCAAATCCATTTTCAGATTTTCCTCTATAGCTTCATAAGGTGATTTCGGATAGAAATTATAATCCGGAAATGGAATTGTAGTTACTTTACCAAATTTATAACCCTGAAGACC
>CAZOYH010000045.1:0-9545 GCA_964583995.1 uncultured Methanobrevibacter sp. | reverse complement strand
TATAATCCGGAAATGGAATTGTAGTTACTTTACCAAATTTATAACCCTGAAGACCTGAAATGGCAGGAGCAGATGACAGGATAGATGAGCCATGAATAACTTCATAATCAATTCCCTTTTTTGAACACTGAACTAGAAAATCACTGTGAGTTGTTGCAATTAAAGGATCTCCACCAGTAATCAAAGCAACATCCTGTGTTTTGGCTTCTTCAATGAATTTGTGTTCCTCTTCAACTTCTCCCCTAACTAGAACCTCGATTTCCTTTCCAATCAGCTCCTCAATAGATTCAAAACTTGAACCGAATAATCTTGAAGTGAAAAATTCTGCATAAATCTTATCAACATTTTTTAAACATTCTAAACCTTTAATAGAAATATCCTTATGGTCAAATAATCCCAAACCCACTAAATAAAACATATATATTATTATAATAATTTAAACATAAATAACTTTATGAAATGTGTAAAAGTTCCGTTAAAAGAATTGAATGACACTCGCATAAAATTAATGGAAAATGGCCAAATGAATATGGAATATAAGATTAAAGCCGAAAAAGACTACGGTTATATTCCAGTTAATGAAGATATTATTGGCTATGATACAGTAGATATTGAGCTTGAAGAAATAAAAAAAGTACCGCACAATTTTGCTGAATTACTTGAAGATGAACTGACTTCAGATGAAATTGAAGCACTCAGAACATCTTTTGATACTATTGGAGATATTGTAATTTTAGAAATTCCTGATGATTTAATAGACAAAAAGCAGAAGATAGGTGATGCTGCATTAGAGTTTACAAAAAGAAGATCAATATATATGAAAAAGAGTGCCATTAAAGGAACAACACGCATTCGCGATTTGGAATTCCTATCCGGCATTGATGATTCAGTTACAATCCATAAAGAACATGGTGCAAGATTAAAATTGGATGTTCGGCAAGTTTATTTCTCACCCCGCCTTGCAACAGAGCGCAAACGTGTAATGGAAAGTGTTAACGATGGTGAAGAGATTCTGGACATGTTTTGTGGAATCGGACCGTTTCCAATAGTCATAGCCAGAAATAAAAATGTGGACATTACCGCAGTTGACATCAACAGCAAAGCCATTAAATATCTGGATGAAAATATCCAACTAAACAAATTGAAAGGCAATATCAAAACTTACTGCGGTGACATTGGTGAAGTTAGCAAATCATTTAACTGCAAATTCGATAGAATAATTATGAACTTGCCCGGTCTTGCATATACTTTCCTTGACCTTGCAGTTGATTTAATAAAAGATGGTGGAATAATCAATTATTATGAATTTTCTGATTCATATGAACAGGGAATAAAACGCTTAAAAAGTGCATGTTTAAAGAAAAATAAAAACGTGGAAATTATAAACTGCCGTAAAGTGAAATCAACAAGTCCCGGAGAATGGCATGTTGCAATTGACGGGAAAGTTGAAAATGGAAAATAATTCTTCCATGATTATTAAAGAATTAAATTTTTAAATATTTTCCCTATTAAAAAGTGATAAATGCCCTTTAAAAGAAAACAACTCTTTTTTGAACAATAATGCCCTACATTATTTTTAAATGCAATTAATCAAAATTCAAGATAATTTTTTAGTTTAAATTTCAACCTCTAACAAAAACAATTAGATAACTTAATAAATATTAATTATATATACTAATATATTAAGCACATCTACGAGGTTGTTATTTTGAAAATTCATATGCTTTTAATATGTATTATTCTAATTCTTATAATAACAACTTGCCCGATAAATTCAGCAGAAAATGATACAATTTTAGTTAGTGACTCATCTGACAATTTATTGGCAAATGCTCCTGTAGATGATTTAAATACAAGTATAAAAGATAATTCCGACTCATTTTTATTAGGCAATGGTGAAAAAGAAGCTTTAGATACAGCAGATAGCGGTTCTGAATACAGTAAAAAAGATTTATCACCGAATTCTGAAATATTGCAAAGTGGCTTTCTTGAAAATATTAATGAAATCACCTATAATAACAAATACTATCTGTTCCGTGGTGATTGCTGGACAATTAATAATAATTTTGAATCAAGTGCGGCAGTTACCAGTGAAAGCTACAGTGATTTGGCTGTCACAGGTACTTTTCGTACTGAAAACGATATTGTAGGATTGTATTGGAATTCTAATGATCCAATTCAACACCCCTATATCAGTTATGGTAACCGCAACGATTATTCTGATGTGATATTAGAATTTGATTATGAAATGACAGGCTGTATGGATTTCTCAAATAGCATCCTCAGCCTTACAATTGCTGCAAATAGTGGTGAAATATATTTCCTTACAATGAACCGATTTATTGAAAATAATCATATGACCTTAGATTTCAATAACTTAACATTACTGCCGGGCAATTCCTATTTGGATAAAAACGGACAACCAGTAACCGTAACAGATGAAATTAAATTAGATGTAACTAACCTGAAATATATTATGTTTTTATTGGTGCCTAGCAATTTCGCTAACAGTAACGGTCAGTACACTATTATGGAAAATATGAATTATACATGTAAAATATCCAATATTACTGTTAGCAATGGTGAAATATGCGATGAACAAAGCCCATTAGAACCTCACCAATACAGACTTTGTGAGGGATATGATGATTCATATAACCTTAATCCGTTCAGACTCTCTAAAGAGATGAGAAAACTGGGATATGTTGAATGGGTTGATTTATATGTGGGAGCTTCATACTTTTATGAAAAAAGCGGTACAATCGGTGATGTTATCAGCGATATGAATTTTGACAATGCAAGAACCGAAAAAATGGTTCTGGATAAAAATGTGCCTTTAAATAGGGCATTTAGAGGTTGGTTAGATTGCTATTCACGTGAACTTAAAAATAATGGTGTGGAAAATCTTATTATCAGTGTTTCCATGGAGAATTTGCAGTGCCCTCAAAGTTGGAGGCAAATGGATGTGGAAGGCAATTTTGCCATGACCGGATGGAATCCATCAACATTTTTATATAGTCCCTGCAATGATGAAGTTGTCACATATATGCAAAGTGTATGTGAAGCTTGCTTGGATATTGTTGTAGACAATGGAATGAAACCTATATTGCAGATGGGAGAATTCTGGTGGTGGTGGAATGAAGCGAATGAACCTAATCAGCAACCATACTTTTATGATGATGCAACAAGAAACAAATATTACGCTGAATTCGGCCAGAATATTCCAGAATATTCCTCCTCAAATATCCAGTACGATAATGACACAATACTTTGGCTCAATCACCAATTGGTAAAATACAGTGATGCTCTGCGAGAGGTTGTTAAAAGCAACAAATATGTTAACGGATTATATATGGCATTATTTTTCCCTCCAAGCGTTACCGATAGTGATAGAGTTCCACAAATGATGAGAGATGTTAATTACCTGCAGGACGCCTATTCACCAGATAAACTGGATATACTTCAAATTGAGGATTTTGATTGGCTTATTTTTGAAAGTCCGCATCATAAAGATGCATATACTATTGGTCTGGAATTAGGATTCAACGAAGACCGCCTGCATTATTTTGCCGGTTTTGTCCAATATCCTCAAGATGCAGACAGATGCTGGGCATTAATACAAGATGCACTGGACAAGGCAATTGAAAATAAATTTAACGAGGTTTATATCTGGGCAGGGCTGCAAGTTCGAAGAGACAATAAAATTATTGGCTATGACGAATATGTAATTTTAAATAATTTATTATTAACTAACCAACCGGGCATAGTCTACCCAATCATAACTGCTCCATCTTATGTCAGCATAAATGAAAACTTTACAATTAAAATGAATACTGATGAATGGGTCAATGGTGTTTTCAGCATATATGAATATAAAAATGGTGAAAAAGGAAAACTCTTAGCTTCAAATAATATTGAAGATGGATTTTCATCAGTTGTACTGTCAAGCAGCAATATTGGTTTGAATAAATTTTATCTTGAATTTAATTATACTGCCGGAGGATATCATTTAATTAAAGAAGTTTATATAATTGAAAACTCACAGAACATATCCGTTGATGTAACCCGTGAAATTGAAATAGGATCCAATGCAAACATTACTTTTAGGGCGCCTGAAAGCCAATCAAAATTATACATTACTGTTGATGAAAACACAACAAATGATTACACTGTAGAAAATGGAGAATTTACAACAACAATTTCAAATTTAGCTACAGGATATCATACAATTTTACTATATTACAATAATGGAAGCTATATTGATGACAAATTAGTTGGAGAAGTATATTACAATACATTCACCGTTAAAATGGGTGTTAAAACAAATATTGATGTTAATAATATAAATACCAGTTATGATTTAAATGAAATACTGGTTGTGAATTTAAAAGACAGCAAAGGAAACAGTTTAACGGGAAAAGAGATTTTAATCCGACTAGATGGAATAACCCATACTTTAACAACAAATAACAATGGCCAAGTCACACTGCCAATCAACTTGCTTCCTGAAAACTACACAGCAGAAGTATTTTATGCTGGAGATGATGTTTATTTATCCGCATCAGCAAATGCAAATGTCCTCATAAACAAAATCAAAACAACAATAACAGCAAACAGTGTCAGCTTTACATATGACAATCCTGAAAACCTAACCATGACCCTAAAAGACTATAAAAATAACGTTCTGGCAAATAAAAATGTTCAAATAACTTTAGATGGTGAAAATCACACCATAACAACAAATAATAATGGTCAAGCCACATTAGCAATTGATACACTACCTGGAAACCACACTGCAGAAATAAAATATGGAGGAGACAATATTTACTCATCATCATCTGCAAACGCATCCATTGCCATAAACAAAATTGCAACCAATTTGACCTCAAACAATATCAGTTTTACATATAATGATCCTAACAATTTAATTATAACCTTAAAAGATGATAAAAACAATGTTTTAGCAAATAAGTACCTCCAAATAACTTTAGGAGAATTAGATTTTACATTCAAAACAGATTATTATGGAAAAGCCACATTAATAGCAAATCTGTTGCCTGGAAACTATACGGCAAAGATATTATTCAATGGAGATGAAATATACCTTCCAACAGCTACAAACGCGCAAATAACCATAAACAAAATCAAAACAAGCATAACAACAAATAACATCAACTTTACATATGATGATTTGACAAGTCTAACAGTAACCCTTAAAGACTACAAAAACAACACACTAACAAACAAAATAATCACAGTAAAAATAAACGATAAAAACTACACTCTCACAACCAATAACTATGGACAAGCAACACTACCTCTTGATTTGGCGCCTGGAAACTACACAGCAGAAATAATTTATGAAGGAGACAAAATATGCCAGTCAACAACCACAGATACACAAATAACCATAAATAAAATCAAAACAAGCATAACAGCAAATGATATTATTTTCACATATGATAACCCAACCAACCTCACCACCACACTAAAAGACAACAAAGGAAACCCACTAAAAGAAAAACAAATCACAATAACAATAAACGAAACAAAACACACACTCACAACAGACAACAACGGACAAACAACACTACCAATCAACCTACTACCTGGAACATACACAGCAAAAATAAACTACACAGGAAACGACATATACACACCATCAGCAACAAATGCGACTGTCACAATCAACAAAATCACAACCAATCTAAATGCGGACAATATCAGTTTTACCTACGGTGATTTGGCAAATTTACTTATAACATTAAAAGACTATAAAAATACTGTTTTAACAAATAAAGACATTAAAATAAGTTTAGATGGTGAAAACCATACTTTAACAACAAACAGCAATGGACAAGTCACCTTAGCAATTGATTCACTGCCAGGAAACTACACTGCAAAAATAACATTCACAGAAGATGAAATATACCTGCCAACAGCCACAAACATATTCATCACAATCAGTAAAATTGATACTATCATAACAGCAAATGACATCAGTTTTACATATGACAACCCAACAAATCTCACCACAACACTAAAAGACAACAAAGGAAACCCACTAAAAGAAAAACAAATCACAATAACAATAAACGAAACAAAACACACACTCACAACAGACAACAACGGACAAACAACACTACCAATCAACCTACTACCTGGAACATACACAGCAAAAATAAACTACACAGGAAACGACATATACACACCATCAGCAACAAATGCGACTGTCACAATCAACAAAATCACAACAAACATGCAAACAAACAGCATCGCATTCATATATGATGAGCCTGAAAACCTAACCATAACCCTAAAAGACTATAAAAATAACCTTTTAGCAAATAGAAACATACAAATAACATTAAATGGTGAAAATCACACCATAACAACAAATAATAATGGAGAAGCTACATTACCAATCAATCTACTGCCAGGAATCTACACAGCAAAAATTACATTCAACGAAAATGAAATATATCTACCTTCATCAACCAATGCAGATATCACAATCAATAAAATCACAACCAATATACAAACAAACAACATCACATTCAGATATGATGAGCCTGAAAACCTAACAATAACCCTAAAAGACTATAAAAATAACATTCTAACAAATAAAAACATTCAAATCATTATAGATAATAAAAACTATAACCTAACAACCGATAATAACGGACAACTAACATTAGCAATAGACTTACTGCCTGGAAACCACACCGCAGAAATAAATTATGAAGAAGATGATATTTACTTACCATCTTCTGCCAATGCAAATATCATTATCAATAAAATTGCAACCACTATAACAGCAAACAATATCGACTTTACATATGACAACCCTAAAAACCTAACAGCAACACTAAAAGACTACAAAAACAACACACTAACAAACAAAAACATACAAATCACCATTGATGATAAAAACTACACCATTACAACAGATAACAATGGACTGACCACATTACCAATTGATTCACTGCCAGGAACATACACTGCAAAAATAACATTCACAGAAGATGAAATATACCTGCAAACAACCTTAAACACACAAATAACCATAAACAAAATCAAAACAAACATACAAGCAAACAACATCAACTTTACATATGACAACCCTAAAAACCTAACAGCAACACTAAAAGACTACAAAAACAACACACTAACAAACAAAAAAATCACAATAACACTAGACGGCAAAGATTATACTTTAACTACAAACGACTATGGGCAAACAACATTACCGATTGACTCACTTCCTGGAAATTTCACAGCAAAAATAACATTCAATGAAGATGAAATATACTTGCCTTCATCAACCAATGTGAATATCACAATCAACAAAATCAAAACAAACCTAACAGCAAATAATATTGGTTTTATTTATAGTGACAGCGATAATTTGACTATTACTTTAAAAGACTGCAACAATAATGTTTTAGCAGGTAAAGATATTTTGATTGGCGTTAGTTTGATTACAGATTCAAAAACAGATTTAACTTATGATAAAACAACTGATGATAAGGGTGAAGTCTTAATACCTATTGATTATGATGCTGGTGATTATGTGGCAATTATCAGCTTTAAGGGAGATGAAAAATATGTTGATTCATCTACAACCAGCAATATTACAATATCCAAACTCACTACACAGATAATAGCATCCGACATGATTAGCAATTTAACAAAACAAAAAGATTTGATGGCATCACTGGAAGATGCAAAAGGCAATGCATTATCCGGAGCAGATCTTATCATCACATTAAATTCAAATGAATTTATAATAACTACAGATGATTTAGGAAAAGTAAACTTGCCTCTTAACTTAGATGTAGGCAATCATACTGCAAACATTCAATTTATGGGCAACAAAAATTATGAAAGCTCAAATAAAAGTGTTGAAATTACAATTTTAGATAAAATTTCCACCCAATTATATGCTTTAAACATAACATCCACATATGGTGAGACTAAAAACTTAATCATCACTCTTAAAAATGAAAAAAATGAGGTTTTAATTAATCAAAACGTTATTGTCAACTTAAACAATAAAGTTTACAATATTACAACTAATGAAAATGGTCAAGTTAAAATATCCGTAAATTTACCTGCAAATACATATCTTGCAAAAATTACCTATGCTGGTGATGACATCTATAAATCATCAAATTATACTGCTAAAATAGTTGTTAAAAAAGCAACACCAACCATTACTGCATCATCCAAAACATTTAAATCTACAGTTAAGACCAAAAAAGTTACTGTGACACTTAAATATAAAAATAATGCCATTAAAAATGCTTATGTTAAATTGACAGTAAATAAAAAGACCTACAAAGTTAAAACTAATTCAAAAGGCATTGCCTCTTTTAATGTTAAATTAACTAAAAAAGGTAGCTACAGTGCAGTTTACAAATTTGATGGCAATTCCAACTTTAAATCAACAACTAAAAGTGTAAAAATAATAATAAAATAAATAGTTTGGAATCATTGACTAAATCGGATCAATAATTCCTTTTTCTGTTATAATTCCAGTAATCAACTCTTTAGGAGTTATGTCAAAAGCAGGATTTATCACTTCAGTGCCTTCAGGACAAATTCTTGCCCCACCATAATATCTTACTTCATCACCGTCACGCTCTTCGATAACTGTATCAAAGATAGATATTTCATTGTCAAAAGTGGAATATGGAGCTGCTACATAAAATGGAATGTTGTGATGTTTTGCAGCCAGAGCCACCATAAATGAACCGACCTTATTTACAACACCGCCACGGGCAATCCTGTCGGCACCTATAACGACCTTGTCAATTTTTCCCTGTGACATTAAAAAACCTGATGCAACATCCGGAATCAATTTTACAGGAATATTTTCCTGTTGCATTTCCCAAACACTTAAGCTGGCGCCCTGACCACGTGGACGTGTCTCATCACAGATTACATTGATGTTTTTTCCCGCTTCATGTGCTGCTCTGATTACACCCAATGCAGTCCCATAATCAACGCATGCAAGAGCTCCTGCATTACAGTGGGTTAAAATGGTATCACCATCATCAATTACCTCAGCACCAAATTTTCCAATAGCTCTGTTTGTAGCCATATCCTCTTCATACATTTTAAGTGCTTCGCCGAGAGGATTTTCACTACCCAATACCCTGTCAACTGCCCAAAACAAATTTACTGCTGTTGGCCTTGCCGCTTTTATTTCAACTGCAGCTTTATTTAAGTCAACACCTTCAATATCTGCCAGTGCCATCCCAAAAGCAGCAGCCACACCAATTGCAGGTGCACCACGAACAATCATGTCTCGAATTGCAACAATAACATCCTGATAATTATCACAATACACATAAGTCAGCTCATCAGGAAGTTTTGTTTGATCAATAAGTTTTAGTCTATTATCTTCCCATTCAAGTGTCTTCATAATTAAACCTTACAAAAAATAGTTAAAATAATGAAAAGCATAATTAACGTTAGTTTCTAATTTTTTTAATGTATAAAAAATACAATTAAAGGTTTTATAATTATGCTTCCCGTCT
>CAZOYH010000044.1:0-12486 GCA_964583995.1 uncultured Methanobrevibacter sp. | reverse complement strand
GGGGAATTTATGGTGGGGCTATAGGATATGTTGATTTAAGCGGAAACATTGACACATGTATTTCCATCAGAATTGCCTTTGCAAGAAACAATAAGGTATTCATCCGCTCAGGAGCAGGTATTGTTGCAGACAGTATTCCGGACAATGAATTTGATGAATGTCTAAATAAGGCGGCAGCCGTAGTAAATGCGTTAAAACTTGCCAATGGAGGGATAGAATGATTCTTTTAATCGATAACTATGATAGTTTCTCTTATAATTTATATCAGTTAATCGGTCAGGTAAATCCTGATATTCAAGTTTCAAGAAATGATAAGATTACAATTGATGAAATTAAAGATTTAAATCCTGAAGCCGTTATTTTATCTCCAGGTCCCGGAAGACCGGAAGATGCAGGAATCTGTATGGATTTGGTAAATGAGTTTCATGATAAAATTCCTATCTTGGGTGTTTGTTTAGGTCATCAATCAATATGTGCTGCATTTGGCGGCGAAATAGCTCATGCAAAAAGATTGATGCATGGTAAATCTTCAGATATTTCTCTTGATTATGACTTTATTTTCAAAGGGCTGCCAAGTGAGATAAATGTTGGAAGATATCACTCTTTAAGTCTGGTTAAAGAAACCCTTCCTGATTGTTTGGAAATTATTTCAAAAGCAAAGGATGATGGGGAGATTATGGCTGTAAAACATAAAGAATTTAATGTTTATGGACTTCAGTTCCATCCGGAATCAATACTAACTCCTGATGGCATAACAATTATAGAAAATTTCATAGAAAAAGTTAACAGAGGGATTTTATGATTAAAGAAGCAATTTTAAAAGTTTACAAACATGAAGATTTAACTTATGATGAAGCATACCAAACAATGGATGAAATCATGAGTGGGGAGGCAAGTGAAGTTCAAATGAGTGCTTATTTAACTGCAATGGCAATGAAAGGTGAAACAATTGAGGAAATTACTGCATCTGCTGAGGCAATGAGGGCTCATTGTGTAAGATTATTGAATGATGAAAAAGTCTTGGAGATTGTTGGAACTGGAGGTGATGGCTCCAATACGTTTAATATTTCAACAACCTCTTCAATTGTCATTTCAGCAGCAGGAGTCCCTGTTGCAAAACATGGAAACAGATCTGCATCAAGCAAATGTGGTGCGGCAGATGTTCTTGAACAATTGGGGGTAAATATTTATATTGAACCTGAAAAAAGCTTAAAATGTCTAAAAGAGATAAATTTATGTTTCCTGTTTGCTCAAAATTATCACTTGTCCATGAAATATGTAGCTAACGTGAGAAAAGAGCTTTCAATAAGGACAATTTTCAATATTTTAGGGCCTTTAACTAATCCTGCCGGAGCATCAATGCAAGTGCTTGGTGTATATGAAAAAGAGTTAGTTGAACCGTTAATTGATGTTTTAAAGAATTTAGGTGTTGAATCCGCTTTATCTGTTTATGGTTTGGATGGTATGGATGAAATATCTGCAAGCGATAAAACATTTGTCTGTGAACTAAAGGATGGCAAAAAAATGTCTTATGAAATTTCACCAGAGTATTTTGGAATGGATTTGGCATCTAAAGAAGATCTGGTTGGTGGTGATGCAAGAGAAAATGCAAAAATCACATTATCCATTTTGGCTGGTGAAGAAGGTCCAAAAAGAAATGCTGTACTTTTGAATTCTGCTGCAGGTTTGTATGTTGCCGGCAAAGTGGAATCACTAAAGGAGGGTGTTGAAATGGCAGCTGAAATTATTGATTCAGGAAAAGCATTGGAACAACTTGAGAAATTTATAGAATTTACCAACAGATGATTAAAATGTTAGATGAAATTGTTGAAAAAACAAAAAAAAGAGTTGAAATTTCAAAAAGCATAATGTCTTTAGATGAGCTTAAAGAGGCAGTTTCGTTAATTAAAGTATCTGATGAGTTTCCATTTAAAAAAGCATTAGGTGGAGAGGATATTTCAATTATTGCTGAAGTTAAAAAAGCATCACCTTCAAAAGGTTTAATTGCTGAAGATTTTGATTATCTTGCCATTGCAAAGGAATACGAAGATGCGGGAGCCAGTGCAATTTCAGTTTTAACAGAACCTTACTTTTTTAAAGGATCTGATGATTATTTAAAAGAAATTGCTGGTGAAGTTAACATTCCGGTTTTAAGAAAAGACTTTGTTGTTGATGAGTATATGATTTGGGAAGCTAAGCTTCTTGGAGCTTCAGCTGTTTTATTGATTGTTTCTATTTTGGATATTGTTCAGTTAAAGAAATATTTGGATTTGGCACATGATTTGGGTCTTTCAGCTATTGTTGAGGCGCATGATGGGGATGAAATTATGAAAGCCATGACGGTTGGTGCTGAAATCATTGGTGTGAATAATAGGAATTTAAAGGATTTCACTGTGGATATTGAAAACAGCGTAAACTTACGTAGATGTGTTAGTGGTGATGTGGTATTTATTTCTGAAAGTGGTATTAAAACACATGAAGACATCATCAGATTAAAGGAAAATAATGTTGATGCAGTTTTAATTGGTGAAACTTTAATGAAAAGTGATGATAAGAAGGCTATGATTTCGGAGTTGAAAAATGGTTAAAATCAAAATCTGCGGACTTAAAAGATTGGAAGATATAGAAATTGCAAATAAGTATAAACCGGATTATATTGGTTTTGTCTTTGCAGATTCAAAAAGAAAAATATCACATGATTTGGCTTGTAAATTAAAAGAAAAACTAAACTCCGATATAATTTCAGTAGGTGTTTTTGTTGATGCACCTCAGAGTGAAATATTGGAATTATATACTGAGGGAATAATTGAAATTGCACAGCTTCACGGAACTGAAAGTGAAGAATATATAAGAAATCTCAAAGAAAAAACTAATCATAAACTGAAAATCATTAAGGCTATTGAAATCACACAGGATACAGATTTATTAAGTTATGATAATTCAAAAGCTGATTATTTATTACTTGACAGTGGAAAAGGCAGTGGAAAAACCTTTGACTGGCGGCTGATAAGAAAAGATTTGAAAAAGGAATTTTTCTTGGCTGGAGGGTTGAATAGTTCAAATGTCATTGAAGCTATAAGGGAATTTAATCCTTATGCTATTGATTTAAGTTCAA
This sequence comes from uncultured Methanobrevibacter sp., assembly GCA_964583995.1. Lineage (GTDB taxonomy): Archaea > Methanobacteriota > Methanobacteria > Methanobacteriales > Methanobacteriaceae > Methanocatella. Next base: position 9,371 of record CAZOYH010000044.1, on the reverse strand, counting down.
GCCTTGAAACTGACGGATTTAAAGATGAAAATAAAATTAAAGAGATAATGGAGGTTATAAATTGAGTAAAGGAAGATATGGTGAATATGGCGGTCAATACATATCTGAAACATTAATGAATGAACTGATTTATTTAGAAGAGCAGTATAATCATTACATGAATGATCCGGAATTCGTCGATGAATTAAATACGCTATTAAAAGAATATGCTGGACGTCCTTCCCTATTGTATTATGCTAAAAGAATGACTGAAGATCTTGGTGGGGCTAAAATATATTTAAAGCGTGAAGACTTAAACCACACAGGAGCTCACAAGATTAATAATGTTTTGGGTCAGGTTTTACTTGCAAAGAAAATGGGAAAAACAAGAGTCATTGCAGAAACTGGTGCTGGCCAGCATGGTGTTGCAACAGCAACTGCAGCAGCACTCTTAGACATGGAATGTGAAGTATTTATGGGTGAAGTTGACACTCAAAGACAGGCATTAAATGTATTTAGAATGGAATTGCTTGGAGCTAAAGTACATTCTGTCAAATCAGGAACAAAAACACTAAAAGATGCAGTGAATGATGCATTTAGAGATTGGATTGCAAGAGTTCATGATACTAATTATGTAATAGGTTCAACAATGGGTCCGCATCCATTTCCAATGATTGTACGTGATTTTCAATCAGTAATAAGTGCTGAAGCACGCCAACAATTTTTAGATAAGGAAGGTAAACTTCCAGATGCTGTTATTGCCTGTGTTGGTGGTGGAAGTAATGCAATGGGAGCATTTTACAATTTCATTGAAGATGGGGAAGTTAAATTAATTGGATGTGAAGCCGGTGGAAAAGGTGTTGATACACCATATAATGCGGCAGCTTTAACCAATGGTAAAATTGGCATATTTCATGGAATGAAATCAATATTCAATCAGGGAGATTATGGCCAAATTGCTCCGGTATACTCCGTTTCAGCAGGTCTTGATTATCCAGGCGTTGGACCGGAACATGCCTATTTAAGGGATACTGGTAGAGCAGAATATGTTCCAGTAACTGATGAAGAGGCAGTCGAAGCATTTGAATATCTCTCAAGAATGGAAGGAATCATACCTGCTATTGAAAGTGCACATGCAGTTGCTTATGCAATGAAAATAGCACCACAAATGGATAAAGATGAAACCATAATGATATGTCTTTCAGGAAGAGGAGACAAGGACGTTAAATCAATTGCAGATTATAGGGGGGTTGATTTAAATGAGTAAAATCGCTAATGCATTTGAAAATGGGACTGCTTTTATCGGGTTTCTAACAGCTGGAGATCCAACTATTGATAAAACTGTGGAATACATATTGGCTATGGAGGAAGCGGGTTGCGATTTAATTGAAATAGGTATTCCGTTTTCAGATCCGATGGCTGAGGGTGTTGTAATTCAGGATGCTAATGTAAGGGCACTAAAACACAACACAACTACTGATGATGTTTTTGATATTGTAGCAAGGGTTCGTGAGAAAACTGATGTTCCTTTGGTATTTTTAACTTATATCAACCCGGTTTTCTTTTATGGTTATGAAAAATTCTTTAAAAGATGTGCTGAGCTGGGAATTGATGGAATTATCTCTCCTGATTTACCTTTCGAAGAAAAAGGAGAGATTGTAGATATTGCTCGTGAAAATGATGTGGATGTAATTTCTCTAATCGCTCCAACTTCAAGTGAAAGAATAAAAATGATAGCTAGTGATGCATCAGGTTTTATTTATGTTGTATCCTCTCTTGGAGTTACAGGCATGAGGGCGGAAATTAAAACAGACTTGAATGCAATATTGTCAGATATCAGGGAAGTCACAGATTTGCCTTTAGCAGTTGGTTTTGGAATTAATACTCCCAAACAAGCATCAAACATTTCTAAAATTGCTGATGGAGTTATTGTTGGAAGTGCTATTGTTAAAATCATAGAAGAGCATGGGGAAAATGCTTCTGAAGCTTTAAAAGAATATGTTTCATCTATGAAAAATGCATGTCTTGAATGATAAACCTTATTATATATGAAAAATAAATATAATACTATTATTGAATAGAGGATTATTTATGTTTAAAGCAGAATTAAGCGATTCTAGTATTTTAAAAACAAGTTTTGATGCTATTTCATCAATTGTTGATGAAGTACAAATTCAAACTGACAGTGAAGGCATGAGACTAGATGCCTTAGACCGTAGTCACATAACTTTCGTACATTTAGAGCTTAAAGCTAGTCTATTTGATGAATATGTTTGTGATGTTCCTGAAAAGATTAATATTGACACTGATGAATTCATGAGAGTTTTAAAACGTGCAAAATCACAAGACAGAGTTTTAATGTCTGTTGATGAAGGTAATTTCATTATTACTTTTGAAGGCGATGCAACAAGAACTTTCAAAATAAGATTAATTGATATAGAGTATGATAATCCTACTCCACCTCAAATTAATCATCCAACCACATTTAAAGTTCGTTTCTCTATCTTAAAAGATTGTATTAATGATATTGACATCTTTTCTGATAAAATCGCTTTGCAAGTCGATGAAGATTACTTTATAGCATCTGCTGATGGTGAATTTGGTGATGCAAGTATTAAATATCTTCACGGTGAAAATATTCAAGAACATGCAAAATCTTTATTCTCATTAGATAAGATTAGAGAAATGCTTAAAGCAGATAAATTTTCAGAAGAAGCTGAAATTAGCTTAGGTACTGATATGCCATTAAGTTTAACACTTAATATGGTAACCGGCGACGGTAAGCTAAGTTTCTTGCTTGCTCCTAGATTAGAAACAGATGAATAAATTCATTTGTTTTTTTCTTATTTTTTTTAATTAATTTTAGAGATGGTATTAAGTGAGTCAATTTTATCAAGATTTGCGTAAAATTCAAAAAAAAGAGCGTAATAATGGTACTTTAGCTCGTGTTGAGGAAACATTTTACACAGATATTCATGAATATGTGGATGGATTAAAAAAGGAAGCTATTAAAGATCCGTTTTCTAAAGCACCAGCTATGCTTAAAGAGGCTCAGATTATAGCTACAGATATTTGTCAGAGAAGAGAAACTAAAATAACAAATTCTGCGGTTTTAAATATTCACAGATCTTATCATTTATTTACAGGCAAGCCTCAGTTTGATTTGGTTGACACCACTCCTTTAAACTTAACTCCAGAAGAGGAAAAGTTTTATTTTTCATTAATCGATACTTTAAAAAATCACAGAAGCAATATTTCACTTGATAAATTGTCTGATGATGAAAATAAAAAAACAATTGAACCGTCCAAACCTCAAACAAATACCTTAACTCCAGTTGTTGAAGAAAAAACAAAACCTGTTCAAAAGGAAATTCCAAAACCTGTTGAAAAACCTAAAGAAATAATTCCTGCAGAAAACATTGAGGAAAATCCCAATCAGGAGGAATTTTATGATTTTGAATCTAAAAAGATAGCTAAAGACACTGAACTAGTTACTATGCTTGTTTTTGACGATGTTGGTCCTATTGTAGGTGTTGACGAGAAAGTCTATGGTCCGTTCAGACCTCAGGACATTGTTACATTGCCGTTGATAAATGCGAAAATATTTTTTAAAAATAGAAAAGGCCGTCAGGTCAAAATTTAACTATTTTTCCATTACCTTTAAATAACTTAATTTATAGATATACTTAATGTATCTATTTGTGATAATAAAAAATTATATTTTTGTATAATTTGGATTTCTGCTGTCTGTAGACTTGATGCGTTACAATGCAGTTTTGATCTCTAACGTTTTTTGATAGGAATTAGATTTAGATAAATTCATGGATAGATTTTTATTGATTTATTAATTACGGTGAAAAAATGAAAATACCAAAAGAAAAAAGAACATACTGTCCTCACTGTAAAAGACACACAGTACATGAAGTTCACACTGCTAAAAAAAGAAAAGCTAGTGAATTAACCTGGGGACAAAGACAATTCAGACGTGTAACTGCTGGTTATAGAGGTTACCCAAGGCCTTTACCTGCTGGAAACAAACCAGTTAAGAAATTAGACTTAAGACTTAAATGTAAAGAATGCGGTAAATCCCACATTAAACAATCTTTCAGAACAGGTAAACCTGAATTTGTAGCTAAATAAGGTGGTTAACATGGTTAGTAATGGTAGAGGAAACTTTTTAAAAGTTAAATGTTTAGATTGTGATAATGAACAAGTAATTTTTGATCGTGCAGCATCTGACGTTAAATGTATTATTTGCGGTAAAACTCTCGTTAAATCCCGTGGTGCTAAAGCAAAAATTACTGCACACATCGAAAAAGTTTTAAACTAGATTTACTAGTTTTTAACTTATTTACTTATTTTTTTAAAATTTTATAATGTTGGTGAAAGTATGGTAAGAAAAAGTCAAGAATGGCCTGATGAAGGAGAACTTATTGTTGGTACTGTTTATAAAGTTCTTAATTATGGGGCTTTTGCTAAATTAGAAGAATATCAGGGCAAAGAAGCTTTCATTCATATTTCCGAAGTATCTTCTGGTTGGGTAAAAAATATTAGAGACCACGTAAGAGAAAATCAAAAAATCGTTTGCCGTGTTCTCAGAGTAAATCCTAAAAAAGGGCATGTAGATGCATCCCTAAAAAGGATTCGTGAAGACCAAAGAACTAAAAAAATCCAACATTGGAAAATTGAACAAAAAGCTGAAAAATTTTTAGAATTATCTGCTAAATCTCTAGATAAAGATTTAGATGAAGCATATGATGAAGTAGGTTATGAGCTTATGGACATCTTTGGAGATGTTTACGGAGCTTTTGAAACTGCTGCTGATGAAGGCGCAGAATCACTTACTGAAGAAGGAATTCCACAAGATTGGGCAGATGCTATTACTGAAGTGGCAAAGAAAAATATCACACCGCCTGAAGTTCACATCAGCGGTTATGTTGATATTGAAACATTTGTACCAAATGGTGTTGAAATCATCATTGATGCACTTAAAGCTGCTGAAGACAATGGTGATGAAGAAGAAGAGATTAAGGTCCAATGTGTTGGTGCTCCAAGATACAGAATCACTGTAAAATCTACTGATTATATATTAGCTGAAAAAGCTCTTAAATCTGCAGCTGAAAGATGTATTGCAGTTGTAGAAGAATCAGAAGGTAATGGTTCTTTCTTAAGAGAATTAGATAACTAGATTTCTATGAATATGAAGATGAATAAATGCCCTGAATGTGGCATTTATACCTTGAAAGATGCTTGTCCTAAATGCGGAGGTAAACTTAAGGTTATTTATCCTCCTAAATTTTCTATTGAGGATAAATACGGTAAATATCGTCGCATTTTAAAAAAAGAATCTATGAAGGAGTAATCCATAATGAATAATGCTGCTGAAATAAATATTTTAGAAGAAGTTGAATTAGAAAACCCAATTTTTATAGAAGCATTGCCTGGCATTGGACATGTCGGTAAATTAGCTGCTGATTATATGATTGATGAGTTAGGAGCAACAAAGTTTGCTGAAATATTTTCTCCAACTTTTCCACCTCAAGTTCTTGTAAAAGACGAAGGGGTAATCGAAAACATGCTCAATGAGTTATATTACATTAAAGATTTAGGAGAAGATAACTTGGATTTAATTATCCTTGTTGGTAATACTCAAGCACTATCTCCTGAAGGACAATATTTAGTTTGTAAAGACATTTTGGAATATGTTACAGGATTTGGAATTGACAGAATTTTTACATTAGGTGGTATGGCTACAGGACAGCCTGTTGAAAATCCTAATGTTTTTGGTGCAGCTACTAATGAAGCTAATATTGAGTTATTAAGAGAAGCGGGCATTGAAATCAGATCAAATGATGGAGGTATTGTCGGTGCTTCCGGACTATTTTTAGGTTTAGGGGTTCGTCAGGGAATTCATGGGTCTTGTCTTATGGGTGAAACTCCGGGATATTTCATTGACGCTGAATCTGCTGAAGGAATCTTGAATAAATTATCATTATTACTCAATTTTGAGATTAATGTTGATAAATTAGAAGAAAGGGCAGAAGAAACTCGTGAAATGATTGCTAAATCTCAACAAATGGAACAAGATTTGATTAATAGTGCTAATGCTGGAAATGCAGATTATTTAAGATATATTGGATGATTTATTCAATATATTATTTTTTACTTTTTTTACATGAACGTTATTGTTGTGCCCGATGCGGCAATGATTGTAATTCCATTAATTGAAAAGAATGGGCACGAATATATATCTCCCTCAAATTTTTCCAGATATGACAATATGGATATATGTGAGGGCAATTTTTCTTTTGACAATTTGATTAACAAGTATTGTTCAAGCGAACTTCCGTCAGGTGTCAAAGGAAGATTATTTTTGTTTTCTCAAATCTTTGATAAAGCTGATGCTGCTATCGTCATCGGTAAGAGAACTAAAGAACATCCGAAGATGTATGGTGCATTAAATGATTTAATTTTGTTTGGCGGTAATGCCTGTAACAATTCTCATAGTTTGGAAGTCAAAATTGTCAATGATTTGGATATTCCTACTTTAAAGCTTGCATATCCTACTACACAAAAACAATTAATCAATTTAATTGATAAAACAAATAATTTTTTAAAAAACTTGGATGATTCCTACTCTGATGATTTAGATGCGGATTTAAGTCTAAAAAAAGATAAATGTCCTCTAACAGACGTAAAGATGATATTGAATAATTTAATATAATAATAATTTCTAACAATTATATATGTTAGTAAATGCTGATTTTCACATTCACAGTTGCTTTTCTATGGCATCATCAAAAGACATGTTAATTAAAAACATTGCTCCCAAGGCTTCTCAAAAAGGATTGAAACTTTTGGGAACTGGTGATGCTCTTCATCCTGGATGGTTGGATATCATTGAAGAGAGTACAACATATTCTGGAGATGGAATTTATACAACTGGTGATGTTGATTTTGTTTTGACAACTGAAGTTGAGGGAAAACATAGGATTCATCATGTAATTATTATTCCAAACATGGAAATAGCCCGTGAATTATCAAAAAAACTTCCGTCAAAAAATAAATCAAATGATGGGAGGCCTAAAACTAACTTGGGTGGAGCTGAACTTTTAGAACTAGTTAAGGAATATGATTGTCTGATTGGTCCGGCACACGCATTCACTCCATGGACAGGAATGTATAAGTCCTATGACAGTATCTATGAATGTTACGGCAAAAAACCTGACTTTGTTGAGTTGGGATTATCAGCAGATACTGATATGGCAGATAAGGTTTTAGAACTTAAGGATTTTCCATTTCTTACGAATTCAGATGCCCATTCGCCATGGCCACATAGATTAGGTAGGGAGTTTAATCAAATTGAGCTTCAAGATATCTCATTTTCATCAATTAAACATGCAATTAAACATAAGGAAATTAAAGCAAATTATGGTCTGGTACCAAATTTGGGAAAATATCACATGACTGCATGTACCAAATGCTTTAAATTGGTTGATCCGGTAATTGCAAAAGAAAATAAAATGAAATGCAGTTGTGGTGGAACAATCAAAAAAGGAGTGGATTTTAGAATTTCTGAAATTGCAGATTTAAATGAACCAAAACATCCTGATTTCAGACCGAAATATGTTCATCTAATGCCTTTGGCTGAATTGATAGCTACAGTTTATGATAAAGGCGTTACCACAAAAACTGTTCAAAGAAAATGGCAGACATTAATTGATAATTTTGGAACAGAAATTGATGTTTTGATTAATGCTTCGGTTGAAGATATTAAGAAAATTGATTCTAATATATCTCTAGCTATTGAATCTTTTAGAAATGGAACAATTGATGTTATTCCTGGTGGTGGGGGAAGATATGGTCAAATTTCTTTTAAAAAGCAACCGATAAAAAAAGCAGTTACTTTAGATAATTTTTAAAAGCGGACTTGGAGGGATTTGAACCCTCGATCTTAAGATTAGGAGTCTTACGCCCTTCCAGACTAGGCTACAAGCCCAAAGTTATCAAATAATTTATCTTAGAAATTTTTATAAAAAAAGAATTTGTAAGAGCGGACCCGCCGGGATTTGAACCCGGGGTCTTCGGATTAGAAGTCCGACGCCCTATCCAGCTAGGCTACGGGCCCTTACATATAACAATAATAAGTTTATTTTTTGTATTATATATAGTTAACTATTATTTAAAAAAATAAAAAAGGATTAAAAATAATCCTTACATTCTTTCAGTCATTCCAGTAGCATCGTTTACACCGATGCCATCTACAGCATTACCGTCTGCATCATAGATGGTAAAAATCCAGTATCCATTACTGTATCTTCCATTTCCAGCATAACATCCTGCCTGTTCAATTGCACCATTTGCTATGCTTTGTGCTTGTGAATAAGATAAGTGTGTACTTGTTCCAGATCCTCCACCGCTTGAACCTGAACCACCAGATCCAGAACCTGAACCAGAGCCACTTCCGCTGCTGCTTGATCCAGAGCTACCTGATCCAGTACTTCCACTACTTGAAGTGGTAGTAGCTACAGAGGAACCAGTACCATTATTTAAACTAGATATATTTCCGATTCCGTTTCCTGAATCATCACTTGAGGACATACTGGACAAATCAGAGAATATTGGACTATCACTATTTGTTATACCGTATGCGGCTACAGCTGCTGCAATACATAAAACAACAATAATTGAAATTATAATATTAGCTTTATCCATTCTTTTCCCTCCATATTACTTATAATAAATTAGTTTAATATTTCATATAATATATATGTTTCTATATCATTTTTTCAGCATTACTTATAAATGTTTAATAATATAATATAATATGTTAGTTTCTAATTTCTTAATTGAGGTGACATATTTGAAAGATAGAGTAGTTATATCTCCTACAACTCGTCAAGAAGGCCATGCCGAACTCGTCATGGAAGTTGATGATGAAGGGATAGTTACAAAAGGTATGTATTTTAGTATAACTCCTGTTAGGGGTTTAGAAAAGATGGTTCTTAACAAAGCTCCTGAAACCGCTCCTGTTCTATGTCAAAGAATCTGTGGTGTATGTCCAATTCCACACACTTTAGCATCCGCAGAAGCTATGGATATGGCATTAGGTATTGAAATTCCTAAAGCTGGTAAATTGTTAAGAAAAGCTGTCGCAGCAGCACACGGAATTAACAGTGCAGCAATTCACCACTTCTTAGTTGCTCCTGATGTTGTCCCAGAAGACAAATTCGCAGCAGCAGTTGACAGTGTAAGTGCTGTAAGAAAAGTTGTTCAATATGTTGTTGACATGATTGCTGGTGAAGGTATTCACCCATCTGATATCAGAGTTGGTGGAATGGCAAGAAACATTACTCCATTCACCAAAGAAAGATTAGTCGAAAGAATGACTG
>CAZOYH010000043.1:0-12683 GCA_964583995.1 uncultured Methanobrevibacter sp. | reverse complement strand
TAAATCCGTTGTTTTGATTTCCAAATACATGAGTTACTTCCCTATCATTTTGACACAGACATATTGTAGGAACTCCAATTGAACAGATTTCATACATGGTCCTTCCAGCAGATGTGAAAATAATATCTGCTTTAAACATGAATTCACTTATATTTGAAACATTTTGATAAATTTGAACAGCAGGATTTGACTCATATTTAGAAACAAAATCCTCAACATTTCCATAACCCAATCCTAAAATAACATTTATTCTTCCTTCATAATTGGTTGTTAGAATAGCATCTAGGACTTTTTGAGATAAATTATTTGGGTCAGTCCCACCGAATGTGATTAAAATATTGTTAATCTCACTGGTAATGATTTTTTGAGGCTGGAAATAAAATTCGTCTTTTAAAATGTAATATTTATGGCCTGTGAAAATATTATTCTTGCCCAAGTCATGTTCGTATAATGCATCAAATACAACATCAGCAACATCAGTACCAGCACCCAAATCTTCAAAATTAACAACAAAGTAACCGTCATTTTTTAGGGCAGACACATATTCTTCGGTAGTGTCCAATATATCATTAACAACAATGTGAGGATTAAACTCTCTTAAAAGCTCAAATAAATTCGATTCATCCTTATATGTCTTAAATGTATAATTATGGTTATCAACAATATTTATTCCCAATTGATGATTTTCATTTAAAAAGAACAATGCTTCATGAAATACTAATTTTGAAGCAATTGATAAGCACCTATAAACATGACCAGTACCAATTTCATCATATGCATTAACAACAATGGCTATTCTTTTCTTTTGCAGGTAATTTTCAGCAATCCACCAATCATCATAATTGTCAATATCAACACTTTCTTCTCTAGATACTTCCACCAAATCAATATTTGTACCAAATCTGGAATCCTCATGGACAAAGGAACGTCTAGTTGCCATGATAGCTCCAGTTTCCCTAAAGGATTTAGGCAAATATTGTCTGTTAAGCCTTTCAATATAATTCGGGAAGTATCTTTGATTGTTTTCATCATATCCCCAACTTAAGTGTCTGTCATCCACAACAGAAATGACACTATCAACATCAAAATCGTCAAATTTTTCGATTGCAGAATCTAAAGTTTGAGGTTTAAGTAATGGAGAAGTAGGTTGGAGTGTGATTACAATATCATATTCATCAAAAGCCAGTTTTTCTTTTTGTACCATTGCATCATAAATCACAGGATCAAGTGGCACATCATCTTCAGCCAATTCACCAGACCGCCTAATTACACTAGCTCCAAATTTTTCAGCGATTAATGCAATTTCAGAATCATCAGTAGTTACTACCACATCATCAACATATTGTGATGCCCTTGCAATACCAATAGGATAAGAAATTAATGGTTTATTATTTAATAAACGTATATTCTTACGAGGAATCCCTTTTGAACCTCCCCTGGCAGGAATAACTACTAAAATTTTATTATTGTTAAACATGTTAATCCCTAAATATTACAAAAATTTAATTAATGCAATACTAAATATATTTATAATATAATATTAAATCTTCGGTGCGTAATATGAATATGAAAGATATGTCACAAAAGCTATTAACAAAAATTAATGAATTAGCTACACCCGTTAAAATAATGCACGTATGTGGATCTCATGAACATACAATCATGGAAAACGGAATTAGAAGTTTGCTTCCAGAAGAAGTTGAAATCATTGCAGGACCAGGATGTCCAGTTTGTGTTGTCCCATCACGTGAAATTGATGAAGCCTTGGAACTTATTGATAAAGGAGTTACAATAACTACATTCGGAGATATGTTAAGAGTTCCGGGCTCTGAAAGATCACTTGCAGATGCTAAAGCTGAAGGAGGAGATGTTAGAGTTGTTTATGGAATTAACAGGGCTATTGAGATAGCTCAAAAAGCAGACAATGATGTTGCATTTATCTCCGCAGGTTTTGAGACAACTGCCCCGACAACCGCCGCAGAACTATTAGCGACACCCCCTGAAAACTTCTCAGTACTTTCATGTCACAGATTAATCCCACCAGCCATTGATTTTTTAATCAATTCAGGTGAAACAAGTTTAAATGCATTAATCCAACCCGGACATGTATGCACAATCATTGGAACCAAACCATTCGAATATTTCTCAACAGACTTTGGAATTCCACAAGTAGTAGCTGGATTTAATCCATTAGACATATTAATGTCAGTTTACATGATTTTAAGACAGATTCATAATGAAACACCGAAAATTGAAAATGAATACAAAAGAGCTGTTAGAGACGAAGGAAATGTCATTGCGCAAGAAAAAATCGAACAAGTATTCGATGTAACTTCAAGAGAATGGAGAGGATTTCCCAAAATACCAAATTCAATCCTAGAAGTAAAAGACGAATTTAGTGAATTCAATGCCCGTGAAAAATATGACATTGAAGTAAAAGACGTGAATGAAGCTCCTAAAGGATGCATATGCGGTCCGATTTTAAGAGGCCTTGCAAGACCAGAAGACTGTAAGTTATTTAGAAAAGCATGCAACCCACTTCACCCAATCGGAGCATGTATGGTAAGTAAAGAAGGAACATGCAACATAGCACATAGATATTCAAGAGGATAACATGACCATAGAAGCAATTGCAGTCGATATTGACGGGACTATAACTGACGAAAAAAGACAAATCTGCATATCTGCAATCGAAGCTTTAAGAAAAGCAGAATCAAAAGGAATCCCCACAATCATAGTTACCGGAAATGTTGTAAATTATGCATATGCCACAGAAGTATTGATAGGATGCAGTGGCGGTCTTGTAGCTGAAAATGGAGGGGTTGTTTTTAAAGAAGGTGAAAACAACAATGCTGTTGAAACATTAGTTGAAAGAGACTTTGTCACATCAGCTGAAAATCACCTAAAAGAAAAACTAGGTGATAAATTCAACAGACATGCCTCACATGACAACATGTACAGATTGACTGAAACCGTATTTTACAAAACAATTGAAAGAAAAGACTTGGAAGATGCCCTAAAAGATTTTAAATACATTGATGAACTTGAAATTTATGATAGTGGATTTGCACTGCATATCACAGACAAACGTGTTAATAAAGGAACCTCACTTAAATATTTATGCGAAAGAAATGGAATAAACATGGAAAATGTAATGGCTATCGGCGATAGTCAAAATGATGAGGATTTCCTTAGGGAAACCGGCTATAAAATAGCTGTTGGTAACGCTGATGATAAACTAAAAGAAATAAGTACCTACACCTGTGAAAAAATGTTTGGTGATGGAGTGGCTGAAGCTATTGAAAAATTTGCACTATAAGGGATAATATGATATACGAAATAGCTGAAACTGCAAAAAAAGAATTAATAAACAAATGTGACGCTTACGAGATATACATCGACGAATCAAGTGTAATTCAACTGGACTCACTTAAAGAAGAATTAAACTTTGCAAAAGAGGAAATAGAACTTGGAATTGCAATTAGAGTTTTAAAAGACCAAAAACAAGGTTTTGCATTTACATCCAATTTAGATAAAATTTCACAGACTGCTGCACAAGCAATAGAAAATACAAAATTAACAAAAATGGATGCAAATTATGCTTTTGCAGAAGTTGAAAAGATTCCGAGTGTTGATAAGGTTTATGATAAAAAATATGAAGATTTAAGTTTAGATGAATCTGTTGAATTTTTAAAAACAACCATTGAAGTAGCAATTGATAGCGGATGTGAAGTAACTGGAGCGGGCTTTACAGCAAGTAGTGGCAAATCATTAATCATAAATTCCAATGGAGTCTCCATAGAAGATGAAGGAACTGGATTTGGAATAGGTATATCTGTGATGCTTGAAAATGATGGTGAAGTTGCAACAGCCTATAACTCACAATCATCAAGATTTTTCGATTTGGATGGTGAAAAAATTTCTAGTGAAGTATGTGAACTTGCAAAAAGTTCATTGAACACAAAACCTATTGAAACAAGTGACTATGACGTTGTTCTTGATTATTATGCTGCAACTGGACTTCTGCAAACATTTATTGGTGCGTTCAATGGTGAAAATGTAATGAGAGGAAGATCCATTTTAAAAGATAAAATGGGTGAAAAAATTGCAAATTCAACATTAACACTAACAGACAATCCTCTTTTAGAAAAGGGAATGGCAACTGCGAAATGTGATGGTGAAGGAAGCGTGAGTGAAAAAACTGAGTTGATAAAGGATGGAACTTTAAATTCATTTATTTATGATATTTACACTGCAAATAAAGAAGGTGTTAAAACAACTTCCAATGGACTTAGAGGTTCCTATTTAACAACTCCAATGATTTCACCAACAAATCTTGAGTTTAAATTTAGTGAAATGAAAGATTTAAGTGAAATTGGCAACGGTGTTTTAACAACAAGTGTTTTAGGAGCGCATACCGCCAATCCGATTTCCGGTGATTTTTCTGTTGAAGCAAGTAATGCTTTTAAAATAGAAAATGGTGAGTTAAGTGAACCTATTAACAAAGCAATGATTTCTGGAAACATCTTTGAAATAATGAAAAAAGTAGAAGGTCTAAAATCAGAAGTCAAACAATACGGTTCATTTATCATTCCAAAATTATTGGTTCATGATTTAAGAGTGGTTGGTCAAAATTAAAAAATTTGAGAAAAATTAGATTTTTTTCAATTTTTCTCTATACCTATCAATAGTATCTTGTTTATACTCAATACTCAAATAATCTGATGTTAACTGTTTGTTTTCATCAAAAACTTTCATTTTTTCATCCATTATTTTATCTATGTCTTTATCTAATCTTTTTATTTGATTTTCAAAAGAATATTCTGATTTCCTCATATTAATATTTGATTTACGGGCAATTTTCTCTATTTCTTTATCTAAATCAAATTCTTCCTTAGACATGTTTTTCACCTTACATTTCAATAATCGGCAATTGAATTTCAGTTATGTAATCATTTTCATTATCGCAATTGTGTAAACCTTTGATTAAAACTTCTTTTGGTGATCCGATGATATCATAATGATTTTTTTGAGCAACATCAACTAATTCAGCATAAGTATCTAAAATATTGTCTGTTGGACCGAAATGTTTTCCAGCCAATACTTTGTGTTCAATCATATCTACAACACGGATTCTGTCAGTTTCATCAGCATCACCTTTAATAGCAATACTTACATCATAAACTGCATCACCATCATTAACTTCATGTCTTGGTGAGAAATAAACAATAAATGGTTCACCTTCAGTTTCAATCTCTTCTGCATCAACCCAACCCATCAAAATAGAAAGAAATATTTCTAAATCTTCAATTGGTGTTTTACAGTTAATAACTCCTAATTTTTGTTCTGGAATTACTTTTACTTCACTTTCCATAGTTACACCTTGAATAATTTTTTAAACTTAATTAAATAAATATACTTCGACATCTTCACCTTCGTCAACTAACTCAACCAATTTTGGAATTTTCACATAACCGTCAGCTGTTGAAAGTGAAAAGATTGCACCGGAATCCTTGAATATTGGCTGAATGTTTTCACCATCAACTTTTACAAGCTGATATTGCATTCTTCCAACTTGAGAATGTATTCTTCTAGTGATTTTACCTTTAACTGTTTTTAACTCAAAATTCTTTTCGATTCCTGCAAGCTTAGTTAACGGTTCTGCAACAAATGCATTAAATATCATCAAAGCAGATACTGGATTTCCAGGAAGACCAATAACAATTTTACCATCAATTACACCAACAATTGTTGGTTTTCCAGGCTGTACTGAAATTCCATGAATATACACCTCACCCAGTTCGTCAAGGACATGCTTTAAGACATCTCCAAGACCTGCTGAAGTACCGCCAGAGCAGAATAATATGTCAACCTCTTTTAGAGATTCAGTTATCTTTTCTTTAACTTCATCGTAATTGTCCCTCATTACCCCTAAAAATTTAGCATCAGCGCCACAGGAAATTGCATCGTTTTTAATCATTCCACCATTTACATCATAAATCTTTCCATATTCGAGCTCTTCACCCTGGAGAGTGATTTCATTTCCAGATGATACTATACCAACACTTGGTTTTTTGTAAACTTCAATTGTTTCAAATCCTTGTGAGAGCAAAACCCCAATTTTACCAGGATTTAAGAAATCTCCTTTTTTAAGAATTAACTTGCCTTCTTCTATGTCAGAACCTTTTTTTGCAACATCTTGAGATGGAGTAGCAGTAGTTAAAATATTTACTTTCCCACCTTCTTTTTCAGCATACTCCACCATAACAACTGACTCAGCGCCTTCAGGCATTGCAGCCCCAGTACTTATTTCAATGCATTTTCCTTTTTCAACTTTCTTATCAGTAGTGGAGCCCGCCTCTAGAAAATCAATGACTTCCAAAGTATTTGGAGATTCTTCTGAAGCACCAAAACTGTCACTGGCAAGAATTGCAAATCCATCCTTTAAAGCTTTGTCAAAAGGTGGGAAATCCATTCTTGAGTAAACATCTTCAAATAAAATTCTCCCATAAGCATCGCTAACATCAATCTCCTCGCTTTGAGGTATTAAGTTTTTATCAAATAAATCCTGAATAATATCAATTGCTTCATCACATTCTTTTATTTTTAAAAATTCTGTTCCCATTAATACCACTTTTTTAAAAAATCCAATAAATTAATATATAATATATTAATAAATATATAAATAATTTAATCTTATGGAGAAACGTATTATTATTTTGGAGGAGAGTATTTGTCTAAGCCTAATAACAATCAACAACAAGAGTATAGAAGAGTAAGAACTCCTAAAAAAGGAGAAATACCTGGAGTAGTCGAACAAATTATGGGACACGGAAAATTAAAAGTTCGTTGTGCTGACGGAAATATAAGAATGACCAGAATCCCTGGAAAAATGAAAAAACGTATTTGGATTCGTGAAGGAGATGTAATCCTTGTAAAACCATGGGATTTCCAATCTGATGAAAAAGCAGATGTTATCTGGAGATACACAAAAACAGAGTCTAACTGGCTTGAAAGAAAAGGCTACTTAAAAATGTAGTCTCATTACTTATTTTTTTTGATTTTAATGGATTCAAAAATAGCTAAAGCAGATGCCAAGCATCAAAAATTACATTCCCAAAAAAGAAAAAAGGACAGTTCCGATAGAAAAGTGGGAAATGAAATTTTCGACAAACTAACATTAGAAACATTATACAAATTAGCCAATCAAGGACACATTGATGTTTTAAACGGTGCAATAAGTACTGGTAAAGAAGCAAATGTGCTTACAGGCATTACTGATGATGAAAAATTCATAGCTGTTAAAATATATAGGATAGCCACTTCTGATTTTAAAAAAATGGATTATTACCTTAAAGGAGATCCAAGATTTAACATAAAAACCAAAAACAAAAGGAAAATAATTTATTCATGGGTAACAAAAGAATTTAAGAATTTAACAAGACTTTACACAGCAGGAGTTAATGTTCCAGAGCCAATCACCAGTTCAAATAATGTACTACTTATTGAATTTATTGGAGATAAAGATGGAAATCCTGCCCAACCCGTTAAAAACCAACCCCCTGAAAATCCTGAAGAATTCTGGAATAAATTATTAGTTCAGTTAAAACTATTTGTGAATGAAGCAAAATTGGTTCACGGAGATTTGTCAAATTACAATATCTTAAACAAAAACGAAGACCCTGTAATAATTGATGTTTCACAATCCGTTGTTTTAGACAATCCAATTTCAAAAGAATTGCTTGAAAGGGATATTAACACTCTTGTAAGAGAATACACTAAACTTGGTGTTAAAACCAGCTACGAAGAAGTTTGGGAGTATATCGACCCCAAGTTTTAGATGAACACAATTATGAGTATAAATTTTAAAATAAATAATTATATCCTAGTTAAAGCATATCACTTATATTTTTAGTTTTTAATTCTTCATCAACTTTTTCCGGATTGGATTCCAATAGTTTAATTAATTTTTCTAATCGTGCAGCGAATAATAACTCATCATAATTAAAGTTAAATTCTTTAAAAACAAATTTATTCGGATATTTTTCTTCAAATTCATTTTTATCATATTCACTGCAAAAACCATATCGTTTATCATTGTAATAAACTTCGTAATATATGTATTTCTCTAAATATAATAATGCTTGTTGAGGAGTTAACCCCATAACCATTACCTCCATTAATTTGATTTCAATTTAAAATCTTTCGTTTTCAATTAAACAATTTGATTCCTTACAACTTTCACATTTCGGAACTTTAACATCTTTTAAGATTTCTTTAAAATTTTTTCTATCCCTATGGCGAAAATCATCACTGAACAATGATTCACCACCATATTCCACCCTACTTTCAAAATCAATCTTTTTAAATCCAAAAAGTTTAACTAATGTATCCTGAAGGCTTTCATCAAAAAACAAATCACCAATATCCAAATGACATGGAAAATTTAGATAAGTATCATAATCCTCTTCAACATATGTTTTGATTGCTTTTATAACCATTTCATCCAATTCATCTGAAGTGAATTTTTTCCAATGCGTTAGTTCAAAAGCATACTGCTCTTCAAAATCTATTGACTCGAATTTGTAGTAGTACATGAAAATAATTTATTGTTCATAATCTATTTAAAGTTTTAGGTTCAAAATTGACCCCATTTCGTAAAATTGTAGTGAAAAAAACATAATATATAAAATTAACTATTCAAACATCTGTAAAATATCTAAAATTAACCATACACTAATTTACAAATAACTCACTATATCACTTGTAGCTCTTTCAAGTGATTTTCTCTCATTTGAAGTTAAGTAAAACATCTTTTTTACGGAATATGTCAATCCCAATAGATATAAATAGTAAGTTAATACATCTAACCATGTATTGTATGTTTCATATTTATAGGGAAAATTAAACTATATTTAGTTCCATTTCTATGTTCAATCAATTTAATAGTACCATTTAACTGTTTTGTGAGATTCTTAATGATTTCACAGCCAAGATTTTTAGTAACTTTCTTAGGATCTTCAATTCCAACCCCATTATCTTCAAATATCAGTTCAGCATAATCATCATCGATTTTAGTTATGGTTTTGATAATTTTATTATTATGGGCAGTTTTATCAGGAAACGCATGTTTTATAGCATTCATACTTAATTCGTCGATGATTAATAATAACGGAGTAATAACTTCAATTGTTAAACTAAGATTTTCATCAACATCAGATTCAAATTCAATATTGTTATTTATTCCTGCAATAGTTTTAAGTTGGCCATCATGATCTAAAATAAAATCATTTAAGTTGATATTTTTAAAATCTCGAGTATTATATGTTTTTTCATGAAGTAAAGCTAGTGAAGTTAAACGTGCTTGCATATGGTCAATGATTAGCTCGGGATTATCTCGGTATACTCTTTTTTCAAGATTTAAAAAACTGTTTAAAACTTGCAAATTATTTTTAACCCTATGGTGAACCTCTTTAATTAAAATAATCTGATGTTCATTGGCTTCACGCAATTCTAATTGCTTATTCCTTTCATCCGTAATATCTGCTAAAAATCCAATACTGTGATTAGTGTGACCAAATTCAAATCGCTCGATATATAATTCACAAATCTTTTGATTGTTTTCATCTCCACCCACATAATATGTGAATGTTTCATCAATCTCATCTACTTTACCGTTGACCAAATCCATAATTTGTTCTTTTATTTCGTCTCCAACAATGTGATTAATAACATCTCTAGAATGAACATATTCTTTCGGGTCTTCCTCTATGAAATAATAAAATCCTTGTGAAAATTCATAATGTTTGGGGTTTAATGGTTCGATTAACAATGCTAATTTCTTACTGTTTTTAAAACCATTTAATAAGAAATCAACAGGTTTTGTAGATGTTTCAGAGTATTTGGTAATGTCATTCATCAACCCATATCGGCTAATTAAATTACCCTCATCATCAAAATTTGAATAAAGATTAATTTCAAGATACTTTAATGTCCCATCATCAGTTTTTATTCTGATAACATCTTCGTGATGTCCCACATCAGTGTCCATAATATGCAGTATTTTATCAATCAATTTTTTATCTTCAGGAATTGCTAAATCAAAGACAATATTGTAATAATCATCATGTTCCTCTCTAGAACGATTTATAATGTTATATATGCCCTGTGTCCAAGTATATTTTCCATCAGCCTTACGATAACTTCCTGTCTGTGAAAAATACTCCATCATGTTAACTTTATCTTCTGCATGAGGTATTTTATCTAATTCCTCTAAATCATTATTGTCCGTGTTAATGTGTTCTGCAAGAACAAATAACCTATTCATTTCATAAAGAACATTAAGAATAGTTATTCTAGACAATTTTCCCATACTATAGTAGAAAACCCTTATTTCTTTAGTTTCTTGAGTTATATAAACGTCATGGAAACATTCTTGGAAAATTTCATAAAAAATAGGTGATATCTTACTTAATAATCTCCCTTTCACATCATCCAATTGAAGATTTCCCCTATTAAGTATAAAATTCCCTAGTGATTTTATAATGAAATCTTTACCTCCATTATGAGGTATTAAAATATCAACATCCCTTTGAAAGTTAGAAATGAGCTGTGGAAATGGAACATCATCTACATGGAATTCAAGAGGTGTTGGTTTATACAACTCCTTTTCATTAATATCATGAATACGAACTTCGACAACATTTTCCAATCTCCTATATTCTTTATCCACTTTCATATTAAATGCCTTCAATTCCAATTAATTTCCAAAAGATACGGTTTATAAATTATCCTATTATTAATTTATTAAATTGTACTATTTAAACTATGACTTCAAATTCTTAATTTAATATTAAAATGCATATTTCGAAGCCAATTTGATTAGATATCCACAAACAATGCCTTACTAAGTGGTGAAAATAGAAATCTAGCCCAACACGTTAAAAATCAGCCCCCCCTGAAAATCCTAAGAATTTTCAAGTAACTATCTATCTAATTGAAAATATTTGTAAATAGGGATGCATTTTGGAATACGAAATCCTAAATTTTAAAAAAAGAAGTGTTGTAGATGAATAAATCATCTACAAGGATTTAATAGTTACTTTTTTAGTTACTTTATTATAGTATGTGTTACCATTGTATGTAATAACTGCTTTAAAAGTTCCTTTTTTGGTTAATTTGGTAAGTTTAAATGTTGCCTTACCCGCACTACCTGTTTTGGCAGAATATGTTATGCCATTAACTTTCAAGGTAACTTTTGCATTTTTCATAACTTTATTTTGATTAGTTTTCAAAGTTATGTAATACTTTTTAGTCTTATCAGACTGTTTGAAATTTTTAGCAGAAGCAGTTAATTTCGGAGTTGCTTTTTTAACTGTGACTTTAACTGCTTTAGTTGATTTAGCATAATAGGCATTTCCCGCAAATGTAATTGTAGCAGTGTATGATGTTTTAGGTGCTAAAGCATTTGTAGTTAGTTTAGCCTGCCCATTTTTATCAGTGTTTGCACTTACTGTTTTACCGTTTGAAAATACTGCAGTTAATGTAACATCACTTAATGGATTTCCTTGATTATCTTTTAAAGTTGCAACAATATATTTTCCACCATTGTAAACAGTAGTTACTGCAGAAGCAGTTATAGTTGTTGATTTGGTACTTGATCCTGTTGGGTAATAATTTGGACCGTATTGTGCAGAATTGTCCTTGAAAGTTAAATCACTTATAGTGAAGTCATCTTTAACAAAGTAGATTCCTCCACCATAATATTTTGCAGAACATCCTGTAAAACTGGATGAAGTAACAGTGCTGTTTGAACCACTGAAGCAAGCTCCACCACCACTCATTGTATTAGCAGCACAATTGGTGAAATCAGAATTAGATATTGTATTATTTGAGCCTACAAAATAAACTGCACCCCCAGTACTTCCGGCAGAACAATCTTTGAAGTTTGATTTATCCACAAGATTATTGGAATATCTGAAATAGACTGCACCACCATAATATTGGGCATAACAGTTTATGAAATTAGAGTTATATAAGATATTGTTATTACCGCCAAAGCAGATAGCTCCACCATACCATTTTGAAGACGCATCTGTGAAATTACAGTTAGTTACAACATTGTTTGAACCGTCAAATAATACTGCACCACCTATATTTGATCCATCTGAGGTACAGTTGGTAAATACACATGAATCAAGACAGCTTTCATCACTTCCAAAGTAAACTCCCGCAACATTACGTTCAGCATGACAATTTAAGAATTTACAGTTATAGACAACTGCTCCTTCCCAACTCACATAAACAGTTGATTGTTCGCTTGCATAACAATCGTTGAAATTACAATTAAAAACAGTACAGTTTACTGAAGATATATAGATTGCTGAGCCTTGATTTCCAGTGGAATTTGTGAAATTACAATCATCAATCTTGTTTTCCTGAGCAACAATATATACTGTACCTCTATTAGCTTCACTGTCTTTGAAATTACATGAAGTTATCTTATTACCAATTCCATTAACATATATTACTCCACCATATTGATTGGAAGTGGATTTTTCAAAATTACAGTTAACTATATCAACATAATGAGTTTCAATGTAGATTGCACCTCCATAAGGTGCATTACTATTGGTAAAATTACAATTAGCGATAGTGTTGTAATCACCATCATAAACATAGAT
>CAZOYH010000042.1:0-12776 GCA_964583995.1 uncultured Methanobrevibacter sp. | reverse complement strand
TAACTTTAGATAAAGAAATTCCAAAAGATGTTATTAAAGAAATCCAAGCTTTAGATAATGTTTATGAAGCTATTGGATTAGAATTATAAATTAAAAAACAATTTCACCATAATTGTTTTTTTATTTTTCTTATTTTTTGTTTTCTCGAATTATTCTCTCAATTTTACCGTCACGACCAAGTTCTATTCTTATTACCTGATTAGGTTCCATATTATTTTTATCATAGTGACTGGCAGGTTTTTCATTTATTGTTTTGAAGAACTCATCATCCTTTTCATCAAGAAGCCCTGGTTTAAATACTTCATCATCACGGACAACATCACTTTCATCAAAAAATTCATCGGAATTGTCATCCACCAAATGACCGTAATTACCAATAGTGTAATCCTGAGGATTTCCATGCCTGTCATAAGCCCTAAATGTTTCAAGAGAATATGGGAGACAAACAATCATGTGAAAAAATCCATTTTTTGAAAATGTCTTCAAGTCAGCTCCTGACGGCATTGCACTTGGTCCGGGATGTGAGTGAACTGATCCCCAATATTTTGTATTAATCGGAAGCATTTCTGTGTGAACAACAGCACCAGTTTGGCCGGTTTCACCAGGAATGAATATTAAACTTGTAATGTAGAGTTTTCTATTAATTATTTCTCCATCGAAAAATGCTAAAAATTCATTTGGAAAAGCCTTTTTTGAATAATATATTACAGAATCAAGAACTTCACGGTCTACGCAAACTTCATCAAATTCTTCTTCATCGTTGTTGAATATTTTAGAAATAAAGCTCATTTAATCACCTTAATTTCTTTAAAAAATTTTTCTGAGAACTTAGGTATTTCCCAATCAGCATAAACATAAGTTCTATATGATATTTGGTCCTTATTTTCTTTTTTATTAAAACCAACTATCTTTTTGTATTTCCTATATACTGCTATTCCTCTTTTTTTGTAAGTTTCAACATCATTTAAGTTAATGCCATTTTGAAACAATAATTCATGAATTTCATTTAACTTCATACCTTTAATTTTATCGTTAGCTTCATTATTTGGATACTTTGATTTTAGATATGAAATTCCATGTGAATTCACGCAATTTCTCCAGGACTCATCCTGCCTCCACTTGAAATAAGTCAAAATATCTTCATCATTGACTGGAATAATCCTTGAATCAAAAGCAGGCGGCTTTTTAAATTGAGTGTCATAGTGCATAACAAAAGAACTTGAAGCAAAGCTGGCAATAACAGAATTAATCTTTTCGATTCTGCCCTCGAAAGGAATTTCATCTAAAAGCAAGCTTATTTCATCTGAAAAAGCATAAACAAAAGAAGCGGAAAATTCATTGAACAAATCTTTGCAAACTTTTGAAAAAACCCTATAAAAATTCTCATCATATGGTTTTACCAAATTCAAATCACGGGCCAATTGATGAAAACTTCTACCATCTAAACGAACAATAATTTTAGAGTTTTTAGGAACCTTTAAAGATGAATAAACTTCATAATCCTTCATTACATTCCCACACTAATGGTTTCATTGAAACTTTTAAGTAACCTAATTGCTGAAAGTGCTGCCAACATACTTGTTTTTGGATTGGCCGCACAGGGATAATTCATGGTTGTTGTTTTAAACTCACCGAAATCTCCTTTAGCAGTTATCTCATGGACATTTCTGTCAACTTTAGGATCAACAATGATTTTAACGTCAATGTCCCTATTGCATGCCATACTAATTGTTGCTGCAACATTGATATTTAATGGGAATTCCTTTACTGCTTCAGAAGCTTTTCCTTCAAACAATATCTCTTCTTTGTCAATGTCCTTTCCAAGGGATTTTGGAGATTTGCGAGTTACAAGATTAACTTCCTTAAGACCGAATTTAGCAACAGCTTTAATTCCATCAAGCCCAACAACAGCACCTGACGGCAAGTGTATTTTTGCATTGTTTTCTTTTGCTATTTTCAATACTTCATTGTAAAAATCAGTATCCATGAATGCACCAATGCTCATGATAATCATGTCAAGCCCTTTAGCTAAAATTACCGGAGCATATTCCTTAACAGAAGCAGGTGACGCACATTCCAAAATCAAATCCACGTCATTCAACATGTCTTCAAAGTCAAGTGCAGCAACACCACCAGCCAAACTTGCCAAATTTTCAGCCCTTTCGATATCCTTATCAAAAAAGTATGCAATTTCAATATCATTATCTTCAGGAACTATGCTGGTTGTAATAATATTAGCAATAGCTCCACAACCTATAATACCTACTTTCATAGTATCACACTAAAAAAAAGTTATAAAAAAAGAAATTAAAGAAAGATTATTTATAATCTTTCAGGATCGAATTGTACTTGAGTTTCGCCTTGTGGTTGAGTTTCAGTTGGTTTTGGAGTTACAGGACTAGGGATTTGTGGTTCAGGATTTACTTTTTTCATATCCCTTGGGTTGATTAACATTATATCTCCAATAGCTTGAACTTTGTCAAAGTCCACAGTTAATAAATCATTCTGAAAAGACCTCATATCATTTTCTTCAGGTACATCTCCACGAATACTTCCTAAAAACTGATTTACAATTCCAGTAGGTTTCCTTTCATGCTCAATAGCTCTAACTTGTAATTTTGAAATTGTTCCTAATCTAATGTTAAGAATAACATCTTCTACACGACCAACATAATGACCAGTGTTGGTATAAATATCTAAACTGCGTAATTTTGAAACTTCTACCATTTTTACACCACAATAATAATAATTAATTAAATTTAATATGTATATTTTTATCAAATTGATTATATAAATAGTTTATGTTTTTTAAAGTGAAAAAATGTCCTAAAATAAGAAAATAGAAAAAAATTAATAAATTATGAAGTTAAAAAATATAATTTAGATTAAAAGGAGACTTCAAATGTGGGATACAACAAAAGATTATAGAATTTTAGTGGCAAGTAAAGCAAGAGAAAATTACTTAAATCTAATTCCAACAGCTTCATTTAGAGGAAGCTGGAATAAAAAACAGGCGGTTGATTTAGGAAAGCAAATGAACAGTGATTTCCAATCATTGATTTATTCATATCTTGAAGGAGATGAATTAGTAAACTCTCCAGATGTTGCCGCACTTAAAGAAAAAGCATTAACAATTATTGAGTGTTTAGGTGGAGATGACTGGAATAAAAAATTCCTAAACAACGCTCCAAAAGAGGACAGGGAAAAAACCCAAGAAAACATTGCCAAAGTGAGATTTTTCCTCGATACAATCATTGGCTTGAAAGACAGACTTGCATTAGGACCAATAAATGATCCAATTATAGGTGTCGACATCAAAGTAGGAGAAGTGATGAGCGTTACCAAACATCCAAAAAATGACAAACTCCTAATTTGTAATGTAAACTTAGGAAAACGTGCAATCACTGTTGTAACCAATGACTTGAATGTTAAAGATAACAATAAAGTAGGAGTATCCCTGCTACCCCCACAGGCATTCAGTGACATTGTAAGTGAAGGAATGTTTCTCGGAATGAATGGAAGTATCCTTAAAGATGTTGAAGGTGAACTCGGACAAATGCCAAAAGGAATCCCAATGGAATCTCTCAATGAAACACGTAACCTCGTTGAAAACTATTTAAAATAAGCTTAACTGCTTATTTTCTTTTTTATCTTAAATTAAGGCCAATTAATTTTGTTTTAGTCATTTCTTCAACAGCATATTTTATTCCCTCTTTTCCAATACCACTGTTTTTAAATCCTCCAAATGGCATGTTGTCTGTTCTGAATGTTGATTGCTTGTTTACAAATACTGTTCCAGCTTCAATTTCACTAGCACATCTCATTGCTGATGAATAATCTGAAGTAAATACTCCAGCCTGAAGACCATATTCAGTGGCATTTGCCACATCAATTGCCTCATCAATACCATTAACATGAATTATCGGCGCCACAGGCCCAAATGTTTCCCTTTCAACCAAATCCATTGATGGGACAACATTATCTATTACTGTGGCTTCATAAAATGCACCATCACGTTTACCACCAGTCAGTATTTTGGCACCTTCATTGACTGCATTGTTTACCGTTTCTTCAACTTGAATTGCTGCCTTTTCATTTATTAATGTACCTAAAGTTGTTTTTGAATCTAATGGATTGCCCATCACCAATTTTTCTGTTTCAACAACTAATTTATCGACAAATTCATTAGCAATTTCCTCTTCAACAATTATCCTTTTAACACCCATACAGACCTGACCTGCATTTAAAAATGCACCATTAATAACTCCTTTAACAGCCTTGTTTAAATCTGCATCTTTCAGTACAACCATAGGATCGTTTCCACCGAGTTCCAATGTGACTTTTTTCATTCCTGCTTTTTGGGAAATCATCATTCCTGTTGTTACACTTCCAGTAAATGATATTTTGTTAACATCAGGAGATGTGACAAGATAATCTCCAACTTCTGAGCCATATCCTGTTACAGTGTTGACTACACCATCCGGAAATTCTTCATTTAGAAGTTCACAGAATTTCATGACAGTTAGAGGTGCTTCTGTTGGTGGCTTCACAATTACAGTGTTTTTACATGCAATTGCAGGTGCGATTTTGTGGATTGTTAAGTTTAATGGATAGTTAAATGGAGTGATTGCTGCAACAACACCTAACGGTAACCTTTGAGTAAATGCAAAAAATCCTTTACCGTTTAAGCCTGCATCCAAGGGTACACTTTCACCATAAATTCTTTTTGCCTCTTCAGCTGCAAGTTTGAGTGTTTCAATTGATCTGTCAAGTTCCACCAAAGATTCGTTTATTGGTTTTCCAACTTCTTTGGTTAATAGTTTGGCAAATTCCTCGCGTTTTTCCTGCAGTTTATCTACAACATTGAACAATTTGTTTGAAACTTTAAATGCAGACATTTCCTGCAGTTTACTTTTTGCTTTATTTGCTTCTTTGATTGCCAAATCTGCAGTTTGCAGGTGTGCAATTGGAATTGTATCAATTACCTCACCACTGTAAGGATTTTTCACTTCTTCTAAATCATCACTTGTAATGTGTTTTCCACCAATTAACATATCCATTTTTATCACCTTATTTAAGATGTTTATCATGAAAATTAATAAATATACTGTCATTAATTGTCATACACTTGAAATTGTTCTTCTAACTGAGAGGTGCATTGCAAGTGTAAAACGCTTATTGTGCGATTTTTTATGAATACAAATCAATATTGATGTTTCTGAGTTATTTAGCCAATATTGAAAATTTTTTATCTTTAATTTCAGAAATTCCAAAAATAATTTTTCAAAACTGAAAATATGGGAAATATCTTAAGTTACTCGCATGAAATTTCATTACAATAACTAATTTAAAATTAAGTAAATACAAAAATTTAGATTAATTTTTATTATATAATAAAACAATCCCCAAATAATGGTCATATTAACAAAGTAAATATTTAAAATAGGAATTATTGTGTTATAAGAAATTTTCAAAAAATAGCTTAAATCACCAACATATTGAAAAGATTATGAAAGTCATTGCCAGTATTGCCAAATGCAAAATTATATGAAAAATTAAAAGAAAAATCTCTAAATAAATATTAATCTTAAAATAATTCCCAGATTGAAAAAAACAAGAAAAATATCCTAAATTAAAACATTTCAATTAATAATTCTTGATTATTAGAAAAAAATTCACTTCAAGAAAATCGCTGAAAATACTTAAATCAGCACAAAATAAAAAAATTAAAGAGAAAAACTCTTTAAATTATTTAAAATATCTTCCAATATTTGCCAACTGATTGTTGAATTCCTGAACTTCTCTTGATGCTATTTCACCACTTAAATCAGACATATAATTGTTGTACATATAAATAACAAGTAAAACAACTACAATGATTCCACCAAAAAGCAAGATGAATTCTGCTGAAGTCTGTCCACTATTATCCATCAAAATCCTCCCATAAATATGCTTCCACCGAATGTTGAAATAAAGTAAAATATTGCAAATGCACCTGTTAGAAGTGGAAGTGAAAATTTAATTCCTTTTTTAACATCCCCGTACATTATAATCCCAATTATAAATGCAACAATGACAGAATGGATTATTAAATAGATTTCACCCGCCAAGGGTGCAGTTAGGATTATCTGAGATTCCATCCCATAGCTCTGCATAAATCCAGAATAGACACTTACCATACCAATTGCAAATGGCGTTGCAATTACAGCCGAGATTAAAAGAAACATTACCGACATCATTACAGCTGATTTTCTCTCACGTTTAAGTGCAAGCAAATCACGCAGGTCATCGGCAACATCTGAAATTACATTCGATATACTTGATCCGCTTTTTCTTCCATCGAGAATTATTCCAAAAACTCTTTCAAGTTCTTTTGATTTTAAACGTTTACTCATTGCCCTCCAGGCATCATCAAATTTACGACCCATACGTATTTCAATGATTGCACGCCTCATTTCATCATATAATGGTCCCTGACCATACTGTGACATGTCCTCCATTGCATTTTCAAAGCTTAATCCCACTTGAAGCATTGAAGAGAGCTGCCTTAAAAAATCAGGTGCAGTTTTTTCAATCTCCTGAGCCCTTCGCTCCTGCTGGACGACAACATATGTAAAAAGTCCAGGAAATATGAATAATGGCAAAATCAATATGGAGACAGGAAAGTTTATAGCCACAACAGTTAATGCTAAAACTGTTTCACTTAACAAAATGAAAATTATTAACATTGACAACATTATTGATGCGTCTGTAAAAATAGCTCCACTAAGCAAAAATTCCTGGAACCTGGATAAATATTCATCCGGAACAATATTGTCTAAAACTAATGCTAAATCATTGATTATTTTAAATTTCATGAAATAATATTTAGCATTATAGAATATAAAGTGTTGCTTGTTTTTTAAATCAATTTTTAAAGGTCAAAACAATATTGATTTTGTAAAAAGATAAAATAGTAAAAAGTTTTTAAAACTTTTTACCTATCCAGTATATGGATTGGAAGCGGTATATGCTACACCATTAACATATAATGTGTAAGAGCCATATTCAATGGTTCCTGCATTTGTTAAACTTGTAACATGACTGTTTCCAGTTAGAGTCCAAGTAGAACCTGAATTAATAGTTACTTTAGTTGTTCCATAAGAACTTGATGGGTTGATGCAACCAGAGTATTTACTGTTGGTTAAAGTTAATTTCAACGTACTGATTTTGTCAACTGTAATTTTACCAGTCAATTTCTGGTTTATTGCATTGAATGTAACTTTTCCACCATTAGATCCGCTTGTACCCCATTGGCTTTGACCAGCAGCCTTAAGTAAAACACCACTTCCAAAGTTCAATGTTGTGTTTTTCAAAGTAATAGTTGCCTGAGTATTTGTTACAAAAAACATCGGTGCGGACTTATAATATGAACTTTTAGATGAAATTGTAAGTTTGGAGTTTGTCGCATTAAATTTACTAACTCCAAAAGCCGCATCCCCACTCATACTTTGATATAGGAAAACACCACATGAATCTACATATGCTCCATTTACATAACGGTTTCCCTTAGCATATCCTGTTAAGGAACAGTCATTTAGAGTGATGCTGTTTTTACCTTCAATACATGCAATTTGACTTACATAACTAGTACCCGTACATTTATTTGCTGTAATGCTTCCGGTTGAATAGATACATGGACTTCCAGAACCGCTGGTTTGTCCAACACCTGTGTTTAAAACACAATTTGTTGCAATGACGGTTCCCTCACCACGATCGGTTGCAAGTGCTGCACAGCTTCCTCCACGAGTATTGATAGTTACGTTTTTAGCAACGATTTTTCCACCATAAGTTGCATCCAGACCACGGGATTTGTCCTTGTAGGTGTTGATTACCACATTGGTTACATATGCAGTAGCACCGGAAGATGCTGAATTCAGGTTAGAAACAAATATTGCATTTGCACCTTTTGCATTAGTTGTGATTGTGGTATCAGAGATATACAATGTACTTTTTGAAGTTACTAAAACTGCAGCATTTGTACCGTAAAAATCAGAGCTTTCTGATTTGGAGCTTGATACATCACCCGTTTTAACGATTTTACCATTAGTAAATGTTAGTTTTCCCCCACTTTTCACTAAAACAACGTTTTTATTTGAACTGGAGTATGAATAAGTTATTCCATTTACTGTTCTTGTACCTGTAACCACTAGCTGACCTGTTACTTTATTTTTCTTTACAACGAGTTTTACTGTTTTACTAGTGGATTTATGAGCTATGTCACCAGAATAGATTATTTTCATTGTGTAAGTTTTTGAACTTGCAGAAATCTTTAATTTGGCTGCTCCTGCAGAACTGGTTGTTCTTGTATAAGTTTTACCGTTAAATTTGAACTTCACAGTCTGTTTGGCAAGAGCCCCTGAAGAATCTTTTAGATATATTGTAAAATAATTTCCTTTAATGACAGTTTTTTTACTTACTGTAATTGTGGAAGCCTTCTGATAGACTGTAATAGTGTTTGTTTTGCTTGCAGCTCCATAACCATCACTAGCCTCATGAGTTACTTTAATACTATAACTTTTGGCTTTTAATGTAAGTCTTAACTTAGCAACTCCTGCAGAGTTGGTTGTCCGAGTATATGTTTTACCGTTAATCTTAAATGTTACTGTACGGTTAGCCAAGATATTGCCTGAAGAATCAGTTAAAGTAACTGCATAATAATTTCCTCGAAGGATTTTTGTGCTTTTAACTGATATTTTGGTTGGAATTTCATATACAACAAGATTATATGATTCACAAACCGGAGCATAACTTGAATTGCCCAAATAAATCATACTGACAGGATAATTTCCTGCCACAAAATTAACCTTAAGGCTTGCTATTCCCAAAGAGTCTGTAGTTTTGGTATAGTTTTTTCCAGCAAAACCAAAAATCACGCTTTGATTGGCTAAAGGATTACCAAAAACATCACTTAAAGTAACATTAAAATCAGTTGATCTTAAAATTGTAGTGTTTTCTACAAAAAAAGTTGTATTGACAATTTCCTCATCAGATGTATCATTACTATCTGAAGAGACATCATCACTATCTAAAACAGTGTTTTCACCGTAAGCATCAGAATTATCCTCAATGGATAAATTAGAATTGCTTACATCATAAGTTTCTAAACTATTCAAAACATCAAAATCATCATCAGATGTCTGAATACCCATTGATGTGTCATTTATATCACTTGCATGAATTGCCCCTACACTTATTACAAATAGCAACAAGCTGATAAAAATTAACATCAATTTTTTTGACATAATTTTCACCTCAATACATTAAAAAAGTTAAAAAAATATCACATATTTTTTAAAAAATTTAATAATTGATTTTCTTAGAATTGACTAAGTTTAGTGTTTTTTTTCATTTATTTGAAAAAAATCTTTTTTAATGTTGGTTAAATGTAATAATTGATAGTATATAAATCTTTTCCTAAAAAAAATTAAAATTAAACGATTTAAAACATCTTAAATTAGTTATAACCAGTTAAAAATAATTTAAATAGATTAGAAAATATTTAAAATAGGTAAAATAATCCGAGATATACATATATTAAGTTATAAATAAAATAAAATAATTTAAACAAATAAAATAAAAAACCCTTGTAAGAGGCTTTATTAAATTAAATAAGCATAAAATAGAACTATTTATAAAAAATACTAACAAATCATGGAGAGATAATTGAAATATTAAAAAATACTTCCCATTTAATTAAAAAAAGCATTAAACATGATTTTTAATATCGATGCTGAAAAATCGGCAGAATGTAAAATATATCCTTAAAATAACTGCTATCAAAAGGAATAGATTAAAAGAATATTATGCATTTAACAGGAAAATAACGACCCTATTGTTAAAATATCTAAAAAATAGCGAATTTAATGAAAATTTTTTCGTTAATTAAAAATGATGAAAAACAACACATTTTTTGAAAAAAATTTATAGTATATCCCCCTTAAATTTAAATAGTGAATAAATTTAATTTTTAAGCTAAAACAAAAATAGGTTGTAAAAATATGTTAATGAATGAACAAAGAAAACTCGACAAAAACCATTACAGAATTTTCGGTTTAAGTTGGGCGGGATGGGTTTTTGACTTTTATGATTTAGTATTGTTTACTTTTTTAATTTCACAACTCCAGACCAGCTTAAACATTAATGCCGAAATGCTTTCATTATGTTTAGGCCTATCATTATTTGCCACTGGTTTGGGAGGAATTATTTTTGGAGCATTAGGTGATAAATATGGTCGTAAAAAAGTATTGCAATGGACAATCATCATCTATTCTATTGGTACGTTACTGTGTGCTTTTTCATGGTCATTTTATTCATTACTAATATTTAGATTCATAACTGGTTTAGGAGTAGGTGGAGAATGGGCGACCGGTCAGATTTATATTAACGAAACATTTCCAGATAACTTAAGAGCTAAATTTGGAGCGTTCATGCAATCCGGTGCACCAGTTGGTGTGATTTTAGCTTCAATAGTTGGAGGAATCATAACCCCCGTTATCGGCTGGAGAGCAACATTTCTGCTTTCAATTATCCCTGCACTTATGGTAATTTTCATAAGAAGATATCTAAAAGAATCTGATGTGTGGCTTCAAAACAAAGACCAATACGTTAACAAAAACATCTATCAGGAATTTAAGCAATTGCTCACAAAAGAACACAGAAAAATATTCCTCATTTCATTAATATTATGCATATTCGGAATGTCTGCATACTGGTTTACATATTCCTGGCTTCCAACTTACCTTTCACAAGAGAGAGGCTTGGCTTTAATTGGAACCACATTTGGAATTGTGTTAATACAATGTGGTGACTTTACAGGTTATACTACTTTCGGTTTTGTAGCAGAAAAGCTTGGAAGACGTCCTGCTTTTACAATCTACAGTTTTATCATGGCAATAAGCATATCCATGATTACACTTTGCTGGAATCAAATTGATGCTGTTCCCGATTTAATATTAGTGTTCATGTTCTTAACTGGTTTTGGAACAGGATTTTTCGGAGGATTCGGTTCACTGTTCTCAGAACTGTTCCCGACAAAAATCAGGAATACTAGTGTTGGAACTGTATTCAACCTTGCACGGGGAGCGCAATTCGTCACTCCAGTGCTGATAACAATTGTTGCAACATACTTCGATTTGAGTTATGGTATAGCTATTGCTGCAATATTTGCTTTCCTTGTCGGCGTTTGGATTTGGGTATTCCCTGAAACCAAAGGAACCTCAATCAATGAACTAAATTAATGTTAATGAGGTATTTAATAGCTATTAACTTTTATTTTTTTAATTAATTAATTTTTAATTGTGATTACAGCACTGTTTAATCCCAATACCCCTGAATTATACTAACCTCTTAATGATATGAAAATAATTTGAAAAATTATCTAAAAATCAAAAATTTTAATAAATAATTTATATTTAATACCTCAAAACTAACAGATAAGGCGGGCAATTATGAATATTAAAAACATAATCCTCATAATTTTAATTGTTATCGTTGTTGCAATTCTTGGAGTTTTCATTTTCAATACTGCAAATGATAATGGTAAAATGAAGGTTCAAGTATTTACTTTTTAAAGAATAATCCTCAAGAAGTAGATGAAGATGGTAATTTGATTATAATTATTAAATTACCAATTTAATTTTTTAAATTGAATTCTGTTAATATTAATCAATTTTCAAAGGCAAATCCCCAATGACATCCGCTTTTTTATAGATGGCCACAGTATCTTCCAAACGAACTCCAAATTCTCCTTCAAGATATATTCCCGGCTCAACCGTAATGACCATCCCCCTTTCAATTATTGTTTCATCACGTGTTGAAAAACCCGGAGTTTCATGAATATCCAAACCTAAACTATGGCCTGTTGAGTGAATAAATTCATCACCGTATCCATAATCAGAAATAATATCTCGAGCAACTTTATCAATATCACAACATTTAAGACCCGGTTTAATAGCTTTTATTGCTTTATCATGTGCCTCAGCCACAATATCCCAGATTTCCTGTTGGCGTTCAGTGTAAACCATGGTACGTGTATTGTCCGAACAATATCCATTATAAATTGCCCCCCAGTCAATTAAAATTGGCTGGTCCAATCTTTTAGATTGAGGAATTGCATGAGGAAGACTTGAATTGGCACCGCTTGTAACGATTGTGTCGAAGGATTCTTTTGAAGCACCATTTTCAATCATTAATCTGACTAAATCAAAAGCAATTTCATTTTCATTATTTGTATTATTTAAAATATCCAACTCCAAAAATGACTTTTGGGCAATTCCAGTTGCTTTTTCGATATTTAAAATTTCATCAGGAGTTTTAATCATTCTTTGCTTGTCAACATATGTTTTTGATTCAACAGCAAAATCATCTTTGAACTTTTCATAAGTACTATAAGGCAGGTTCGGTTCAATTGCAAGGTTTTTGATTGCCTCCTTTTTAAGATCGCTAATCATAACTTCAAATGATTCATATTCCTTAACTTCAATTGTTGAATCACGATTTGCAATTTCCAAATCCATTTTTGAAGTATAAATTACAGGATTTTCCCCAATAACACAAAATGCAAAACTAGTTGGTTTATAATTTGAGATATACTCAATATTAGTGAATTTTGTAAGTAAATAAGCTTGAAAATTATCTTTTTCTAAATCTTTTAAAATATTGTTAATATGTAAGTCCATAGTAATATTTAGAAAAAACTTTATATATAAAATTAGATATTTTAACATTATGTTTAA
>CAZOYH010000041.1:0-12913 GCA_964583995.1 uncultured Methanobrevibacter sp. | reverse complement strand
GATGTTGAAGAAGTCAAAGAAGCTATTAAAAGAGTAGCCAGATTAACCTTAGACTTCCCAGAAATATCCGAGTTGGACATTAATCCAATCTTTGTTTACGAAGAAGGTTCATCTGCACTCGATATTAAAATCAAATTATAATTTCTCCAAATTGAGAAATTACTCTTTTTTTCTTTTTTAATCATTTATGGTGATACTATGAATGGTGAACTTGATTTGGAATTATATACAATTTCCATTATACGTTTAAATACTGCTTTTGGGAAATTAGAAGACAGCGAAGAAGAATCTATTGAACTATTTTGTGAAAGTGCAAGTGATTTAGAATCATTATATGAAGATATTTTAAATGATTTAAATCAGGACGAAGTCAATTTTGGTGAATACTATCCCTTTTTTGAAAACGGAAAACAGACATTTCCAGACTATATTGATGCACTAGGCTCAATTGAAAATGAAAAGTTGGCAGAACCAATAAACAGACTAATTAATATATTTAATAACCTAAACAAAATAGCTGACGCTTTTCCAGCGCAAAACGAGATGATAAAATGAATGAAACCCTCAAAAAAATCGGAATCACAACACAGGAAAGATATGAATGCATTTATACAACAATTGACGGCGAAGGAAACAAAAACTCAGCTGCAATTGGTCTTAAATACTTCGGCGATGACAATATAGGATGTAGAATATTTGAAGGATCAAAAACATTAGAAAACATTCAAAAAACCAGAAAATATGTCATAAACATCACACAGGATCCATTAATTTTTACAAAATCAACAATTGACAAACTTCCAGACGAATACTACACAGATGATGAAGACATAGCAATTTTAAAGGATGCTGGATCATACATTATTGTGGATGTTGTTGATATTGATGAGCAAAAGCCTGAAAACACACCTATTGATAACGACCAGAGCATTTTCATGATTAAAGGTAAAGTAGTTAAAATTGTCATTAATGATGAAAGCATTAAGGCATTTAACCGTGGACTTGGTGGAATAATTGAATGCCTTGTTAATGTATCAAGATATAAGATTGTTGATGATGAAAAAAGAGCAGAGTATATGGATAGAGTCATTGAAAATAACAGAATGATTCAAAGAATAGGGAATGACAAAACCAAAGAATGCATGGAATTAATTAAAAAAGAATATGAAAAAAATTAGATTAAAGAAAAGAACTCTAATCTAACCTATAATAAATCAACATTTTTAATTTTATCTTCAAAGTATTTTGCTCTCCTATCAGCAAATTGCTTAATAACAATAGATAATAGCATTGTTGCAGCCAATAAACCAATCAACACCATTAATGCATTTAAATAATTAGACCAAAATGCACCTAGCAATGCTTCACGAATTAATGTAATTGCATAAGTCATAGGCATGTAAGGATACAGGAATTGGAAAAATGAACCCATAAGCTCTATTGGGTAAACACCCCCAGTACTTGAAAGCTGAAGTACAAGCAGAATAATTCCAAATATTTTTCCCACCTGTCCAAATGCAGAAACAAAAGAATACATCAACAGCATAAGAGCAGCAGCAACAAAAAATGCAGAAAATACAAACAACAATGGATTATCCATATTGATTCCCAATAAAAATATTCCACATAATGTGACAATAGTCTGCAATGCACTCATTAACATGAACAATACAAGTCTTCCAAAGTATAATTCAACAGGTTTATACTTTGTTCCAACACTGGACCCAGGTTTAATCATTACTGAAGTAATAATGCCTCCAATCCACATTGACAAAACAATATAAAACGGAGCGATTTGTGAACCGAATGTATCAACAGGATAATAATCATGTTTATTCAATTCTATTGGAGAATAGAAATAATCACCAAGTTGGTCTTCATCTATTCCAGTAATATCATCTAAAGAACCTGCGGCTGTTGAAAGTGAATAAGCCGCAGTGAATAATGCATTTGATGCAGAATTTGCAAGCAACTGAGAACCGGCTGCAAGACTTAAAGCACCATTAGCCAAATCACTTGAGCCCTGTGCCAGACTAACAGAACCATCTGCAACATCTGAAGCACCATTTGCTAATTTTGAAGAACTTTGAGCCAAACTTACAGAACCCTGAGCCACACTATTTGCCCCGCCAGCAACCTGACTTGAAGCATTAGCTATTCCAACAGCTCCTTGAACATAAGGTTTTAAAGAATCTGGTAATTGATAAGAAGCATCTTCAAGCTGTTTTGCAGATTCATGAACCTGAGAAGATGCTGAAGATACCTGACTGGCACCTGATGAAACTTGACTAGCCCCACTGTTAATTTTAGATGCACCACTGTTTACCTGACTAGCACCTGATGAAACCTTTCTAACACCACTGGATACCTCACTGGCTCCTGATGAAACCTGATTAGCTCCACTAGCAACCTTACTGGCACCAGAGGATAACTGAACTGCACCTGAAGAAAGCTGAGTAGAACCTGAAGCAAGACCATCCTGAAGTTCCCCTAATTTTCCATAAGCTGCAACATTAATAAATTCAACAATTTTAGCATTCATTGTTCTGTAAACTTCTTTTGCACCAGAATCAGCTAATTTACTTGCAATAGGATTTGTTTTTGAATTAGAATAAAATTCCAGTTGACCTTGATGAGGATCATCAGTCGTTATAGAAATTATATCCTCTGAGAAGTTTTTAGGAATCACAATTCCTGCATAATACGTACCGTTTTCAACACCGCTATATAATTCATCTTCACTTACAAAAGTCCATTTAAAATCAGTGTTGTTTTTCAATTCATCAACTAAATCATTACCTATATTAATTTTTTCACCATTATATGAAGAACCAACATCCAGATTAGCTATTGCAAAACTCAATTCACCAGTATTTCCATACATATCCCAACATGCTTCAATGTTTAAAACAGCATATAAAGACGGAATGATAATCAATGCCAGTAAAATCAGCACCACAATAGGATTTTCATAGATTGTAGCAAAATCATTCTTCACAATATCAATTATATTTCCCATATATTTCACCTTAAAATATATATCCTAATTGGATATATAGTATATCATACTATATAACCTTTATTTAAATTCAAATGAAAATGTATTATTAGTGAAAGAGATGCCTAATAAAAAAATGGAACCAATATTAACAGAAATTCTTAAAGAAAACCAAAAAATAATAAGACATTTAAGAATCGGATTTACAAGACTCATCATTCTTTGGAAAATCAGCAAAGGACCAACTTACGGATATGACTTAATGAAGACCATAGATGAATTCTTTAAATTAGAAATTGAATATGGTTTAATAAAAAAAGCCAATTCAAGTAAAATTTATCCAATTTTAAAAACATTTGAAGAATCAGGAGTTATTGTTGGAGAATGGGAAATTAAAAACGATAAAAGAATTAAAGTATATAACATTACTGAAAAAGGAGAATTAGCACTTAAAACTCTTAAAGAAAATGTAAATGACATGACCAATGGCGACGAATGGGAAGAGTTTTTAAATGATGTTTTTAATGAAAAAATTTTAACCTTGAAAAAAATAAAATAAAAAAAGCATAGTTAATTAACTATGCTTCCCAATATAAATCTTCTTGGGAAATTGTATCTTTTAAAATACCTAAATCTACTTCAAGTGCTTGGAATGCATCTACATCCGCTTTGAAATCATCATCAATACCAGATAGGAATGGGAAGCTTTCTAAAGAATTAGCTTCTAAATCTGCATCAGAAACAATGTCTTCAGGTAAAAGACTTACTACATCAGCAGTTTTACCTGCTTCAACATTTTCATTAATGAAATCAGTAGCTTCTTTGTGAATGTCTAAAATAGTTTTTACTTGATCTTCATGGTTTTTAATGAAGTCATCAGATGCAACAACTACACAACATGGGTGATTAGGTAAAATTTCCTGACTGTCTGCTAAAAGAGTGTTTCCTTCTTGAGCTTCAGCAATGCTTACATAAGGTTGGAAAGTAATAATTCCATCAATCTGTTTGGTTTTTAAAGCATCGTTCATTGAAGGAACTTTCATTGCGGATTCTTCAATATCATCTAAAGATAAACCGTTTTCTTTTAAGTAGTATGCAAGCAATACATGTTGAATTGAAGCATCCCCTGGAGTAGCTATTGATTTACCAGCTAAATCAGCACCGGAAGTAATTCCAGATTCATCAGTTACGACAATTCCACTACCTTCAGTTTGAGCAGCTGAAATAACTTTTACAGGAACTCCTTTTTCAACAGATGACAATACGGGTGCAATACCAACATAACCGACATCAATGTCACCACTTGCCATAGCAGTCATTAAGTCTCCACCGTTATTAAACTGAACAAGTTCAGTGTTAATACCTGCGTCTTTATATTTACCTTGTGCATCAGCTACAAATAAAGCAGCATCGTGATCAGAAGGTAAATAACCGATTTTTACAGTGTCGTCTCCCCCACCTAAAAAGTCAAAGAAACCTGCACTAGCTGAGCCCATTACAAGGAATGCAGCAAGTGCCAACACTAAAACAAATGTAATTTTTTTATTCATTTATAATCACCGTAATTTAAGTTAACTTAATTACATTTATAGTTTACATTGAGAACTATTTAAAAATTGCTTTTATTAAGTTAACAATTGTTATATCGAATCCCTAAAAATATTCTATCAAACAAGATATTTAAACTTTTTTAAAAATTCATTTCCCAACTAAAGCAGTATTAACATAATCGGCAAGTTCAGGGCTTTTATCCAACTCAAAATTTTCAATATTGTTAATGCTTGTTTGTTTATTATTCTTAGACAATATTACATGAGTATTAATGTAACCTTCCTGCTCAATTAACTTTAAAATCCTTTTTCCATATGTTAAATCGGGATTGGATATTCTGTTCAGCATAAAGTTTAAAGTGGAAAAATCATTGATACCTAAAACCTCACACATACCATACATCTCATTGATTATTTCAGATGCCCATTTTTTAAGAGTTACTTCTTTGCCATCTTTTAATAACCTCATTGACCCATCATAAGCCCTTTCAGCAACATTTCTTTCATTAATTGCAGCTTCTTTTTGCCATAACGGATAATCAGACTCTTCTTTAATAAACATGTAAATCAAAAAGAAATGTAAAAATTTCATATCTCTTCTCACATGACCACATTGATAAAATGGATTAATGTCCAATGTACGTATCTCAACATATTCAATACCATCATTTTTAAGGGAATTCAGCAAGTCTTTAGGATTTTTTGGCTTTAAACGTATTTGTGTGTACAACTCTTTGGCTTCAGACAAATCACCATCTTCAATAAACCCTTCAACATCCCTGACAAACTCGCCAACAGATGCATAAGAGGGATATAACTCTTTTAGATTTTTATATCCACAGGAAGCATTTCTAAATGAAGGGCCTTTGGTTGAATAGAAACTCCCATGACCATCATCAGCGTCCATTAAATTAATAAATTCACTGGAAAAGGTTTTATGAGCACTTATTGAACAGCCCGTAAGATAAATAATCAGCCAGCAATACCTCAGATAGTTTCTAGTAATTTTGAGATAAACTTCATTTTTAAATTCCTTAAATGTTAAATTACCATCTTCAAAAGAGTATATTTTCTTTAAAAACTCATCACTGAAAGAAAAGTTAAAATGGATTCCTGAAATCATCTGTTTTTTAACACCATACTTTTTAGCAAGATTTTCACGATATTTTTGTGAATCTTCTCCTTCCTCAGAGTATTGTGCAATAGGTATTTGATTTCTTTCAGGCAAAATACATGGAATTGACTGAAACCAGAGATACTCATCTTCAGGAAGTGATGAATTAACTAAATCTGACAATAATAAGAAATTATCAAATGCATCATCAATAGAGTCAAATGTAGGTGTAATAATTTCTATTTGGCTTTCTGAAAAATCAGTAGTTACTAAGGGATTTGTTAACTTATCACCAAAGATAGCTGGATGAGGAGTTAAAGACAGTGTTCCATCACCTTTCGCCCTCAGACTTTCCCATTCTATTCCAAATGAACCTGCCAAGATTTCATCAGCCGACAACTTAGATAGATTTCTAAAATTCATTATTATCACTACTAATTTAAACTTAATTATTATATATAATTTAATTTAGTTTTCCATAATCCTCAATTAATTTCTCGACTTTACATCCATTATGCATTGAGGTTATAATCTCTTTTCCAGGGTTTGTGCGATTTTTTATACGTTCGTATAATGGTTTTAAGAATACTTCTTCACCAATACCTCTTTTTTTAAGACCATCAGATGCCAAATCTACAATTTCTTTAGATAATTTACAGATATCTTTTGTATCAACAAATGATGGAAGTTCATCCTGAATTAAAAGCTTTCTAAGTTCACCGGCCGTGTAACCATTATTATATATGACCTCATCATTATCAACAATATATTCCAAATCATTCAGATTGTCTTTTAAACCCACATGAAAAGCTGCAACGCACATTGAATCTTTTATCGGTTGGGTACAGACACTTCTAAATTCTACAGTTCCTCTAAAGGTTAAGTTAATAAATTTAAATGGTCTTAAATATTTTATATCACTAATACAGGGTTTAATATCAATTTCCCTATACTCACCATTATCATAGATTTCTCCACGAACAAAATCCTGAGCAAAATAATCGAACAGATTCATTGATTCAAAATTGATATATGCTCCATCACGCATTACACAATACATATTCAACGATTCCAGATATGCCTGAAGACTTTCAATGTCTTTAAAGTCAACATCATAAACACCAATGTTGTGAGGGTTTACACCGTGAGTGGAATATTCCCATAACGGATCTCTAAAGCAGGTTACATGTTTATTTTCATCAAGCAAAACTGAATTGGAAAATAATAATGCCTTAATAGGTTCTATTTTAGAAAAAACATTTATAATTTTAATTAAATCATCTCTGTGAACATCAATCTGTACCTGTGAGGCTGATGAAAACATACCATATTCAGGGTATTTATGGAAATGCATCGGAACATTTTCATACTTTTCAATAGATTTTAAATGATGATAGAGCATCAGATATCTCTCTGATGGAATAGGTTCATGTATGTTATATTTCCTATAAGGATTAATTCCCATTCCCGTTAGTGTATGATTATATTCTTCAAATGATTCTTTTGTAAATGAATAATAATCGCAAAACCTGTCGTTTATTGCAAATAAGTCTTTTTCACGACCCATTGCAAATTCAATATTGTTATATGAACAGTCATAACATACTATATCTTCAGTTTTAGGATTTTTTAGGGCAAACACATTTCCATCATAGTCAATTCCATCCTCTTTAAAGTCAGAATAATAGTTTTGGAAGTCACTAGTAACTTTATGGACAACATCAAAATCTACTGCTTTTTTATCAAGATTGACAATTGGAATTTCAATTTCAATGCCAATGAAATCCTTCTTTTGATTTGTTGGCCTTATAAATTCCTCGTAAAGTTTGCTCCTTACAATTTCCCGACTAATCATTGCTATCCTCTCTTAATTTTTCTAAAAATTCTTCAAGGACTTTTTCATGCTCTGAAGTTAAGATGAATTCATTATCGTGCTCTTCACTTTCAAAAATGATATTTCCATCAATCAGACCGAACAATTTATTTAATTCCACTTCTTTCCAGTTTTCATCAGCTGTCAGTGGAGTTGAAGCTACTAAAAATCCTTCCTCATCTTTTAAATAATATAAAGTCCCTTTCATATTGGAATGGATATAAGTTAAATCCCCATCATAAATCATTAAATTAAGTTTGTTATTCTTGGATAAATCTGATACAATTTCAGTTAATATATTAAAGCGCTCTTTAATTGTTGAGGGTGCGCCTTTATCTTGTTCAAATTCATTTATTTTATCAATTATATAAAGTAATATTCGCTCAGAATCAGTGTCCCCATTTTCCTTATCCTTGTATTTATCAAGATACGGATAGTCGAAAATGGTTCCATTATGAATTAACATCCATGATCTGTTGTTATCATCAGCTTCGATAAATGGATGACAATTGGGAGATATTATTTCACCCACCGTAGCTAACCTGATATGAGCGAATACATTTTTTCCAATAACAGGATTGGACAATATGTCTTTTAAATGTTGACTGCATGTTGCTTTTACAGGCTCTTTAGTAATAACAAATTCATCGGATTGCATTGTAGCTAATCCCCATCCATGCGGATGCTCTTCTGAGTGATTATAAAAGCATTCTAAACATTCATTAATTTGTTTTGGCGTATTTGAATTAAAACAAAAAATTTCACACATATATTATCCTCCTATTATTGATTTATCACAATTGTTATATTGTAATAACATATGTTATATTTGTTATAGTATATAAAGATATTCAAAAAAGAGAATGAAAAGTTCATAAATTACTAATTCAAAAAAATAGTTTATGAATATGAAAAAATGGATAGAAGTGAATACATCTATTTATACACCATCAATATTTCATTTACAATATTTAAATCCAACTTTAAAGCTTGTGAAATTTTTTTGGCACTCATGCCAAATTCAAACAAGGCTAAAACATTTTCACGGCGAGTTTTATTTTCACCTTCTTCAAAACCTTGTTCTAAACCTTGTTCGTATACACCACTACTCATTACTTTTTCATATATTTCATCGGCAGGCATATCCATTGTCAACACTCCAATTAATTTTTCCTGTTCATCTACATCTGAAATATATTGTTTGATTGCTAAAATTAATGGTAAAAACATTCTTTTATCATCAAACAATTCTTTCTTTTTAATTTCTTCGATTAAACCACAAATATCCCTTACTTTTTGATGTCGTAATTTTTTCCGAACCATGAATGGTAACAAAACCAAATATTGTAATTCACGTGTAGAGAGTTTTGAGTTAATCTTAATTTTGTTTTTCAAACTTAAATATTTTACTTCATCATAATAATCGACTAAATAATGGACTATTGGTTTTAATATTGAAGTTTCAGTCTCTTTGAAGATTAAAACCTCAGATTTAATAT
Source organism: uncultured Methanobrevibacter sp. (assembly GCA_964583995.1). Classification (GTDB taxonomy): domain Archaea; phylum Methanobacteriota; class Methanobacteria; order Methanobacteriales; family Methanobacteriaceae; genus Methanocatella. The sequence goes on along the minus strand of CAZOYH010000041.1, from coordinate 3,879 downwards.
GGTAAGTACAAATAATGACTGTTACTACCGGTTTTCCAGACTGACATTGCAGAGATACTTTATACTCCATATATTTTTTCAAATGTTTTTTTTGAAATCTTCTTATCCTGAAATTCGAAGTTTAAAAGTACTCCTTCACGAGTTTCAAAAACCAAATCAGAAAATAAACTACTTCCACCTAAACTGAGTAATTCATTCCTATATAATCGAATAATATGATAATCTAAGCCAAAAGCATCAACAAACAACTGTCCAAAAAGGATTGCTGCTACTTTGAAAAATTTGTCAATATTCTGATGAGACATCTTATCACACCCTCATGTCTTTGTAATATTAATTCTAAAAAAAGTATTACATATATGTTGTCCAAGTGCGACTATATGAAAATGTGAAAAAATGATTCTAAAAGGTTAACCGCCATATATGATTTGAACCAATTGTATCTCATCACCATCATTAATTATACTTTCCTCTATTGTCAAATCTCCATTTTGTTTTGCAACAGTTGTTTGGGAAGATAATCCTAAATCATCCAACAAATTTTGTACAGTGTAATCTTCAGCTAATTTTCTTGTCTCATCCATATCTTTAAATTTTAAATTGAACTTCATAATATCACATTAACAATTGTTATAATTTTTCTATAATTTAAATATTATCATTTGACAGACAATTAAAAACAATATGTAATTTTAACATAATCGATTAAATAACAAAGTATTTATACCTTTATTTACAATTATTGATATTATAGATTAAATAACTATTGTTATATTTTCCATAGCTCGGGTAGAAATTGCTAACTAAAATTGTTTTTTAGTCTCCAAAATCTAAAATATGAAAAAACACAAAAATATCAAAAGTAGATATAAACTCCTTAAAACTAAGAGCATCATCGATGCTCTTAACACTTTAAAGTGATAAGATGAACCTGGAAGATAAAATCAACATTGTTAAAAATATTTTAAAAGATAAAAAAGTAGCAATTGGATTTTCAGGTGGAGCCGACTCCACATTAATAGCTTATCTTGCATCAAAAGTTGCAAAAGACACATTAGCTATTACTATCAACAATCATTTATTCCCAAGTGATTTTATTGAAAACACCAAAAAAACTACAGACTCATTTAAAATAAAACATGAAATAATCGATATTGATTTTTATCAAGATGAAAACTTCCTTTTAAACGATTCTAGTAGATGTTTTACATGTCGAAACTTGATGTATTCTAAAATCAAGGAATTGGCTGAAAAAAGAGGTTTTGACTATATTTGTGATGGAAACAACATCAGTGATTTGGTTATTGACAGACCTGGAATTCTCATAACCTATAAAAATAAATTCAACACCCCATTTATCGAAGCCAAGCTTACATCAAAAGAGATTCATGAATACTTAAATAAAAATAACATACCATATTCAAGATCAACAACTTGCCTTGCAACAAGAATTCCAACAAATACTCAAACTACTGAAGAAAAAATCAATAGAATTGGTTATTGTGAAGATTATATCTTATCAAATACCCAATGCGAAATAGTTAAGGTTAGAGATTTAGAAAAATATAGCATAGTTGAAGTGGATAACTTAGATGAAATTTTAAAAGACAATAAATTTAAACTCATTAACTATGAATTTAAAAAACAGGGCTTTAAAAATATTGCACTGAATTTATCCGAACTTGATGATGATGAATTCATCCCTATTGACTATAAGGATAATTCATTTTCATATCAACTTCCATATACAATAAACATTGAAAATACAATGTTACAACTTGAAAGTGAGATTATTTCACACTCAAAAGAAAACATAACTGTTGAAAACATTGAAATATCTGAAAATGGATTGGTTAAAGGAAGTAATTTTGAAACTTACGAAGATGCACTAGATGCGTTTATGGAAATATTACCAAAATTAAGAAGAAATATATAGGTGAAAAATATGCCAACAAGATACATTGGTGACGGATACTGGGAAATAGCTTCCCGTCAAATGAGTATAGTAACAAGAAGTGAACAAGAAAGATTTAAAGATGCCAAAATCACAGTTATCGGCTGTGGCGGAATCGGTGGAGAAACCATTGAAATGCTTGCAAGAATGGGTATTGGCGAGCTTGTTTTGGTTGATAAAGACGCATTCGACTTGTCAAACTTAAACAGACAAACCTTAGCTTCAATAGCTGATTTAGGTCTTGACAAAAGTGCTGTTGCTAAAGAAAAAGTTAGATTAATAAACCCATATGTTAAAGTCACCACATTTAACGAACATGTTGATCAAACCAACATCGATAAGGTCATTGGTGACTCCAATATCGTGATTGATGCTCTTGATAATGTCTTAACCAGAGTTATCGTATCAAGAACAGCTAAAGAAAAAGGAATTCCATACATCCACGGTGCAATCCATGGAACTATGGGTCAGATTACAGTCTTTTTACCGAACAGTGATAAGACATATGAAGAAATGTTTAACTTGCCTTCAATTGGTAAAGAACTAAATGATGAAACAATTGAAGCTTTAAAAAATGTGACTTCAGGTGTTCCACCAGTTATTGGACCTACACCAAACTTAATTGGTTGTCTTGAAGCTTTTGAAGCTTATAAAATTATAACTGGAGTAGGCAAAGTTACTGTTGCTCCGAAAATATTAACCTTTGATTTATTAGATTTAGGTTCATTTTCACTAGATGAACTTTAAATCATCTATTTTTTTAAATTTACTCGCTCAGGAGCAGTAAATATTGTAAACCTATTGTCTCTTACAAAACCAATCATCGTAATATTACCCGTACGAGCCACATCAATACCTGAGGATGCAGGTGCTGCATTTGAAATGATTATTGGAATTCCAACCCTGATTACCTTTATCAACATGTCAGCAGGCATTCTTCCACTATATGAAATGTAGCATCTTGAAAAGTCATAACCTTCTTTTGAAGCAGCACCGATTACCTTATCAACTGCCACGTGACGGCTGACATCCTCACGAATTATGATTTTGTCTCCATATTTTAACTGTGCAACATGTACTCCTGCTGTTTTTTTCCAGATTTTTGCCTCATCAGTCAAATGTTTAATATCTTTAATAATTTGTGTGGCATCTATTTTTAAATCTGAGGTATTAGGCTCTATAGTTTTAAGCTCTGATCTGATCCCACCAGCATTATCAGAGTTTACTCCCTGATATTCCAAGAGTCTGCATACACACGCATGTTCACAGTTGCCTTTTCTCTCCTGAACGATACCGTCCTGTTCTAAATCTTCTTCCGGATTATGTGTGAGTTTTGTTGATACCAACACATTTGTACCATCCAATGTGATAGATTCAATATCTGAATAGTCCTTAATTAATCCTTCCCCAAGACAATATCCAATTGCAAAATCCTCCAAATTCTTTGGATATGTTGAAAACTTTCTTGGAGGCAGATAATCAATGAACAAATAAGTATATTCATCATCAACACTGTTTTCTTTGATGGTTTTGTATTGCCCATCTTTCCATTGAATTACATCAGTTTGTCTTAAAAATTCCATGATTAATAATATTAACAATTGTTATATTTAAAATTATAACAATTTTAAAATATAACGAGAAAAAGAAAATTATAGTGAAAATAATTAATTGAATCTGATTACTATGTTTACCTATCCAAAAACATTAAACCGAAAAGAACTGAAAAAAATATCCAAATATTCATGTGATGAAGAAATAAAAGATGCTTACATCAGATACTTATCAAATTACTCATTTAAAGAGTTTGTAAAATATTGCGAAGACAATAATGCAAAAAATTTAGAAGATTTAATATTTAACTTCACAGATTTGCAATTGGAGAAATTTGAACCAAATTCATTAATCTGGGTTTCACATGTGCT
>CAZOYH010000040.1:6835-13268 GCA_964583995.1 uncultured Methanobrevibacter sp. | reverse complement strand
CGGTTAATACTGCTTCGATAATTCCTATGAAGAAGTGGTATAATACCATTGATGGAATACCAACATTCATTGGGAATGTTCCGGCAATAGCCATTTCGATAGCACATGCAAGTGCTGCAATTACTGTAGCTAACCATGCAGCAACTCCTGCTGCAGGATATTTTCCAATAATTCCGTTTAATCCTTTAAAGGTGTATAATCCTACGCAACCTCCAACGATAGCCATGTTTAATACATTTGCTCCAAGAGCAGTGATTCCGCCGTCTCCAAAGATTAATGCTTGAATAAGTAATACGACAGTAAATACTAATACAGCAGCTTCAGGTGCAAGGAATACAATAGCAACAAGTGCTCCTCCAACCATGTGTCCACTTGTACCGAATGGAATTGGCATGTTCATGGACATGATTGCAAAAATACCTGCAGCAAGAACAGCTAAAAGAGGGATACGTTTTTCATCTAAATTGGATCTTGCCCATTTTACAGAGAAGTATAATGCAACAATTAATATTACATAATATATTAGGCACTGTGAAATAGGAATAAATCCGTCAGGTATATGCAAGTTAATTCCTCCATTTCTCTATAGTAATACTTTTTTGATTTTTATTTAAATACTAAGTATTACAAAATTGTATTATTTTTTTGTCTTTTTAGTAATATCAAGTTATTTGGGAGTTTTATTAAATTTAATGGTTAATAAATCCTGTTTATTGATTGAAATTTACTATTTTAAATATATTTTAATATATAAATGTTATTAAAGTAATACAAATTAGTATTATTCTATAGGTTTAGTAATACTGAAAATGTAAAATAAGCTCAATTACGACTTTTTATGATGCATGTCAAATAAATAAAAATAGCTATTGCAAAATATAATAAAACCTGAATGTCCAATATTCCGGTTTCAATACCTAAAATGGAGTATGTTAAAATCAGGGAGTAAATTCCAATATAAAAATAGTTTCTTGTAATTCTCATAAGTTTAAATCCGATGCCTAACACAAATCCCAAAAAGCACATTTCAAAAAATACGCCGACTTTTCCAAAGTCAACAACCATCTGGCCAATCAGAGTTGGGGTAACTGTAACTTCTGTTCTCCATGCAATGAGTTTTCCAACCATCATTCTAGGACCCAAATCACTTCCTGGAATTGCACTTGCCAACAAATGACCATGTGTAAGGCCAAAGTTTCCTCCGATAAAGTCAAGCAGGTTCAATACGTGAAGCGTAAAATCGGCTCTTGACTGCAGGGTATAGAATGGATTTGTTGAAGATGTTATTGTCATCTCACCAAGTGAGCGAAAATAACCAATTCCGATTATTGCACCTATACCAACTAGTGCGCCAACTACAACTTCCCATAGTGAAATGATATTTCCATAGAAACCCATGATAATTATGATGAGAAATGCTGCAAGTAGTGGTGTCCTATAACCTAGAAGCAATAAAAATGCACAGTCGATAACTAGCAAAAATATGAATCTGAATCTCACCTGTGAACGGGTGATTATTTCATCCTGAAAATCCTTTAAATAAGCACTGGCCATAAGGCAGGTTCCTGGAATAATCAAAAACACGGGCATGGTAAATGCAGGTTTTAACAGATATCTTATTGAAGGCTTTAAAAGAGGAATTCCACCAACAGAAGCAATGCTTATAAAGAAAAATACAATACTTAACAAGGTCAGGCAAAAACCGAGGGAATAAATGTCATCTCGCCTAAATTGGATTATATTTTCATGATTTCTGTTGATGATATATTTTGGAAGAATAGCAGATCCAATAAAAAATCCTACAAATGCAATGGCTAATGTTACAACCAAACTATCAGATGGACGATTTATTGATAAAAGTAAAAATAAAGCAAATAAAAATATGACGATTAAAGGATTAAAAATATGAATCTTTAAAATTTTATTTTTATTCAGAAAGCTCAAAAAGTTTTCACTTGGATATAACTTCTTGAAAAAACTGTTGACCCATCCGTTTTCAATAAATTCCAAAATGGAAAAGATAACTGTAAATAGAAAAGATTTGTGAAATTCATCACTTATTTTATTTATTAAAGAAGTTAAAGTTGAATAAATCACACTCATAAGCTACACAACTTAAAAGTTTCTAATGTTTATGATGTCAAAATGGTCTTGAATAGCTTTAACTTGGCTATCGGTAGCATCATAAATTCTAATTGTAATTTTATCTGTTATTCCATCAATATTTCCTAAAATTGCACTTGCATCACTGATGTCCTGTCTTGTTGCTTTTGAAATAATAAGTTGGTCATCAATGTCGCTTGTGGCGGTTTTAATTGATATTCTTTTATCATGAGCCATTAAGCTATTTGTTATTTCCTGGATTTCTGATGCAGTAATTTCATCAAGTGATAATTTTGTTGATATTTCAAAATTGGTATTGTTGTCTATTCCAGAAATTAAATCATTAAGTGAGGTAATATCTTTTGGCTTAACTGTTATTTCCACTAAATTGGCGTATTTTTCACCATTGCTTTCAAGAGAGATGTGGTCAATATAAATATCGGCATTTGGATTATAACGATATAATGAGGTTAAGAAGGTTCCATTGCCAGTGTCAATCAATAGTTGGACATCTGATCCGCCGTCAGTATCCTGCCAAACAACATCTCCAGTTAATGTGACTCTCTCACCATTGGTTGAGTTGAATCCATCAACGGTGGATTTGACAATAAATCCATCTTTGTAATATTTAAGATAGGTATCTGGTATTTTATTAACTGTAGATTCATCAAACGCAGTTTTCTGTAAATCTGATGAGTCATCTGTTGTAATGTGTATAAATGCAAATGCTACTGCACATATTACTAGGATTATGATGATATAATCGATTATTGTAAATTTTATTTTCATTTTTAAACCTATTCTTCGTAAATAGCGCCTACTGGGCAAACATCAACACATTCACCGCATGAATCACATTTGGTATTGTCTATAACTACTGTATAAGCTTTTCTTGTAATGGCTTCTTCCATACATACGTCAATACAATCTTCACAAACTCCGCATTCTTCCATATCAATTTGCAATTATTACACCGTTTTTAGTTTAATTAAAAAAATTTGTTATTATATTCATATTTGATTATCTTAATATTTATATAGTTGTATTTGAAAATATAATGTTATAGTTTTTTAGTATTTGGCAAAAATTTATCCAAAAATGCCAACATTTAAATACTATGTAATTAAATATTATTTATTATATGCATGGGTGCCCGAGCGGCCAAAGGGGAAGGACTTAAGATCCTTTGGCATAGGCCTTCGAGGGTTCGAATCCCTTCCCATGCACTATTTATAATTTTCTGTCCGATTTTGCCTTAGTGGCTCAGGTGGTAGAGCGCTACCTTGGTAAGGTAGAAGTCGGGGGTTCGAATCCCCCCTAAGGCTTTCAATTATTTTTTCTAATTTTAATAATTTTAACCTTAAAGTTTAAATTATTTGAAAATATATACTATTCATAGAATTATTTTGTTTTTGTATTGAATTTTTAAAAGGTGGAAATGTGAATTATAAGAAGCTAATACTTGTTGGTTGTATTTCAGCGTTTGTTGCTGTTTTAACTTCCGTTTTAGGTGTTGCTGGTACTATTATTGGTTCTGTTGTTTCTTCTGTATTGTATAATATGCTTTCCGAAGCTCTAGAAAAACCAATAGAAAAAGCAACTTTCAGCACTAATTTCGAGTGGGAAATTGCATACATATTTCCTCTTGCAGTAATAGCTTTAATTCAGCTGTTGTTTATTTTCGCTTTATTATCAGGATGGGGATTATTGCCTTACACATTTCTAAATGTCTACTTATCCCTTCAGGACTTTGCCAGTAACAATCTCTACAGACTTTTAGGCCTTGCAATGCTGGTTATAAGTGCATATCCTTTGATTGTAAAACCGGACATTATTAAAAAATCTCATGGGGCAATCATTGCTTTTGTAGGTTTGATTTTCCTCGCACGTGGTTTTGTTGACTTTGGAAATCGGATTACTGATTTGTACAGTCCAGTATTTTCATATTTCGATTTTCCGATAGCAGTTATTGCATTGATCATGATTTTATATGTCATATTTAAGATTTTAATGTCAGCTCGAGAATCAGAAAAAGAATTTAAGGTAATTAAACATACAATGAATGATGAAAGTTTCTCTAAAGAAAATATTAATAAAAAACATCATTCCAGAAAACACAATGATTTTGACTATGAGAAAAAAAGACAAAGCATTCGTGTAAATAATTATGAAAGGACAAAAAAACCTCAAAAAAATTCCCAAGTCAGATTTAAAAATCATGTTAAAAGCCCTGAAAAGCCACAGGCAGGAATTAATGAATCTTCAAGCAATATTCATTTTGAATCTAATGATATACTGGATGATTATAAAAAATAGTTGGTAGTATGAGTAAAAAAGATAAAACATTAAAGGAAATTCTGGATTTGATTTTATATGAAAATCCTTCTACCCAGGATGAAATTGCTGAAAAGTTAGGAATTACTCGCCGTTATGTTACTCAGCTATTGCAGCCTCTTGTTAAAGATGGAACAGTTAAAAGGGCTTATATGATTGATTTGAAAACATATGAGGAAATTGTTTCATCATCTGATTATGTAAGTGCCAGAAATACCACAGGCAACGCTTTTGTCAATGAGATGTTGGACAATATGGCAAAACATGTTCACTCTCAGCTTGAAACTTCCTTTAATGCTATTTTGGAATATGATGAAGAGATGGCTAAAAAGGCTTTGGAAATGGATTATGCTACAAACAACATGGTTGAAAAAATCAGAACTTCTGTTGAAACCATTGTCAGCATCAATCAGCATTCCGAATTTTCAAAATCCCTGCTTTATAATGAGATTGCTTATGATTTGGAGCGTATCGGGGATTATTGCGGACACATTGCGAAATTTGTAATTAATGATGTTTATGAAATTGATCCGAATGTCTTGAAGAAATTAAAGAAGATGTATAAAACAGCTCAAAACATGATTGGTCTGGCAATTAAAGCATTTATTGAAGGTGAAACTGACCTTAAGGATGATTTGATGGAACTGGAAGAGTCCATACATATTCTTCAAGCCAAGTCTATAAATTTAATTGCTACTCAAATGGCTGAAAATTCATTTGATGAAAAAGAACGTTCAAATTATTTCATCTATCTGTTCAGGGTCATAAAAGCGTTTGAGCGTATGGGTGACATATCTGTTGAAATGATGGATGTAGCTATTGAATTTCATGACAATATTCCAAGACCTACCACTCCTAGGTCTTTTAGATAATTATTTTTTTAAAACTTTTTGTTCACTATTTGTGAAATATATTTCCTAAAAAGCAAACTTTATATAGTAGTTTATAACAATTACCTTCTACGGTGATATGATGAGAAACAATAAACTTTTCTTATTGCTTATAGTCATGGGCTTAATTTTAATAATGCCTATAAACAATGCCAATTCACAGTTAAACATTGTCGGTTCAACATCCATCCAGCCAGTATGTGAAGAACTGGTCGAGGAATATAAAAAAACCCATGTTGATGTGGATATCAATATTCAAGGTGGGGGATCTGGCCTGGGAATAAAATGCAGTGAAAATTGCCTTGCAGATATAGGAATGTCTTCAAAAGAAGTGGATAATGACAAGTTAAATGTGTATAATGTGGGAACTGAAGGAATCGTGATTGTAGTAAATCCAAATAACCCCATAAATGATTTGTCAACAAATCAAATTCGAGATATCTTTTCTGGAAAAATCACAGACTGGAGTGAAATTTCAAATGAATCTGGTAAAATAAATGTTATTTCAAGAGAAGAGGGCTCAGGAACTCTGGATTCATTTAAAAACATAATTATGAAAAATTCACAAATCAAAAAAGAGGCTATAATTCTAAATTCACCAGGAGCAATCAAGCAAAGTGTCATTCAAGATGAAAATGCAATAGGATTTGTATCTCTGGTGCATGCAGACGAAAATCTTAAAATGCTCAGTATAGATGGGGTTGAAATATCTGAAAAATCAATTTGTGACGGTTCATATAAACTTCAAAGACCATTTTTGTTCACAACAAGTAAAACACCAAACAATGAAACATTAAAATTTATTAATTGGGTTTTAAGCGATGAATCTCAGAAAATATTTGAAAAAGAAAAGATTTTCAGATTTGATTGAAATGTCTAAAAAGGAATACCTGATTGAAAAAGGATTATTTGCAATAGCCATGGTAATGATTATTACAATTGTGTTATTGTTGGCATTCACCGTTATTGAAGCCATTCCCGCATTTAACCATACGGGCATGCATAATTTCATATTTGGATTAAACTGGAATCCGAATATGGGAGAATACGAAATATTTCCAATGATTGTCGGATCTGTTTTGATTACGATTATCTCGTTGATTATT
>CAZOYH010000040.1:0-6735 GCA_964583995.1 uncultured Methanobrevibacter sp. | reverse complement strand
AATATTTCCAATGATTGTCGGATCTGTTTTGATTACGATTATCTCGTTGATTATTGCAGTTCCACTATCCATATTCTGTGCAATATATCTTGAAGAAATGGCTCCAGTCAAATTAAAGAATTGCTTCAAACCAGTTATTCAAACGTTAGCAGGAATTCCATCTGTAATCTATGGCTTTTTTGGCATTACACTAGTGGCACCAATCATTCGAAACATCTTTGGGGGAAGCGGATTTTCAATTTTGACTGCATCTGTCGTTTTGGCTTTAATGATACTTCCAACAATAATTTCACTTAGTCAGGATGCAATAAGATCAGTTCCAAATCATTTTAGGGAAGCTTCATTTGGTGTTGGCTCAACTCAATGGCAATGTATCAGACATGTTGTCTTTCCAATTGCTCTTCCTGGAATTATTACAGCAATAATTCTGGGCATGGGAAGGGCAGTCGGTGAAACATTAGCTGTTTTGATGCTGGCGGGCAACGTTTCTTTAATTCCTTTGTCACTTACAAGTCCGATAAGGACATTAACATCAAACATAGCTTTAGAAATGGGTTATGCAACTGGAATCCATTATAATGCACTGTTTGCAACTGCTGTAATATTATTCATTGTAATTATGGTCTTGATGATTATTTCCATTTATATTCAAAATAAATACGCATTAAAAGAGGGATTTTGATGAAGTCAAAGCTCATGCAAAAATTAACAAAATCAATATTTGCCTCAGCGGCATTATTCACATTAGTAGTATTGGTAATTATTGTAGGTTTTATCATAGGCAATGGGGTTCATGTAATTGATTTGAATTTCTTATTTGGTCTTCCTGAAGATTCCGGAACGGCCGGTGGGATATTTCCAATGATTTTATCTACATTTTACATAATCCTGATTACTGGAGCAATTGCCATCCCGATTGGTGTTGGAAGTGCAATTTACATATCCCAATATGCTTCAAATGAGAAAATAGTTAATGCGGTGAGATTCATTTCACAAATACTATCATCCATTCCATCTATTGTTTTCGGATTATTCGGACTTGCTTTTCTGGTATTTTTTCTAAAAATGGGATGGTCAATATTTGCAGCAGGAATAGTGCTTGGCCTAATGGTGATTCCAACGATATTTCAGGTATCTGAAGTTGCATTTACAACAATACCTGAAATCTATAGGGAAGGATGTTATGCAATGGGAGCTTCAAAATGGCAATGCATTACAACAGTATTGCTTCCTATTGCAATTCCCGGAATTTTAACTGGCATTATTCTAGCCATTACAAGAGCAATTTCAGAAGCTGCAGCAGTAATGTATGTTGTAGGTTCCTCCCTTGATGTTCCACTATCAATTTTTGATACTGGGAGGCCTCTACCATTACATCTGTATGTTCTGGCCAGTGAAGGAATTTCCATGTCAAATGCTTATGGAACAGCCACTGTTTTGATAATTATTGTCCTAGCTATTACATTAACATCAAATATTGTAGTAAATCATTATCAAAAAAAGATAATGGGGTGTTAAAAATGAAAATAAACGTTGAAAATTTTAATGTGAGTTTTTCAGATAATCAGATTTTAAAAGATATTAATCTAAAAATTCCAAAAAATACTGTAACTGCACTAATCGGTCCGTCAGGCTGTGGCAAGTCAACCTTTTTAAGGTCAATTAATCGGATGAACGATTTTTCAAATAACTTTAAAAGAAATGGGAGTATTTATGTTGATGGTGAGGACATCTATTCGCAGCACATTGATGTGGTGGATTTAAGAAAAAGGATTGGAATGGTTTTTCAAAAGGCAAATCCTTTTCCAATGTCGATTTTTGAAAATGTGGCATACGGACTTAAGATTCATGGTCTTAAAGATAAAAATGAATTATTTGAAATAGTCAAAAGAAGTTTAAAGCAAGCGGCACTGTGGGGCGAAGTTAAAGAAAAATTAAATTCATCAGCTTTAAGTTTATCTGGAGGCCAACAGCAAAGACTATGTATTGCCCGTACTATTGCAGTTAGTCCGGAAGTTATCCTAATGGATGAGCCATGCTCAGCTCTTGACCCGATATCAACATTAAAGATTGAAGAGTTAATCGATGAGCTAAAAAAAGATTATACAATTGTTTTGGTGACTCATAATATGCAACAGGCTAAACGTTCGTCTGATTTTACATCATTTTTCCTAAATGGTGAGGTTATAGAAAGCGGACGGACTGGGGAGGTATTTTCAAATCCAAAAATGGAAAAAACCGAGGATTATATTTTGGGTAGATTCGGTTAGTTGTCGTATATTTTTGTTGTTGCATGCCTGTCTGCCCAACATTGTATGCAAACACCAATTGGAAGGCCTGCAGTATGTGTGTGGGCTTTTAGGATTTTAACGTCCAGGGCGGTGGTTTTTCCGCCAAGCCCCATTGGTCCGATTCCTGAATTATTGATTTCAGTTAAAATCTCCTCTTCGAGTTTAGCTATTTCAGGATTGGGGTTTCTCTCACCCACTTTTCCAAGCAGTGCCTTTTTACCAAGTTTTAAACATAAATCTGAGGTTCCGCCAATACCAACTCCAACAACGGTTGGAGGACATGGTTTTCCTTTAGCTTTAAGAACAGATTCAACAACGAATTCTTTAATGCCTTCAATTCCTTCTGCGGGAAGTGCCATTTTTAGGGCATTATTGTTTTCAGAACCGAATCCTTTAGGCAATATTGTAATTTCAAGATAATCTTCATCTATTAGTTCAATATCGATTGGAGGAATGTAATCTCCAACATTGATGTTTGTATTTTCACGTGTGAGGGGATCTACAATATTCGGTCTGATTGGAACTTCTTCTGTTGCTTTTTTTATTCCCTCTTCAATTCCTTGGCGCAGATTTTCAACTTCGACATTACCTAATTTAACAAAAACAACAGGAAGGCCTGTATCTTGACACATTGGAATGCCTTTTTCTTCTGCAAGTTCAATATTTTTTAAAATTGCTTCAATATTTAACCTTGCAAGTTCATGTTCTTCTATTTTAAGAGCATCTTCAAGTGATTTTTTTACATCGTCTCCTAAAACTATAACGGCTTGCTTGTAAAGTTCATAAACAGTTTCTTTAATAGTGTCTTTAGTAATCAAAATATAACCCTTTATAAATTAATTAATCTAATTTTTTTATTTTAAGATATTTAAATTTTTGATTAAAACAGTTAGTCTATGGTATGTTTCATTTCAATTGGGAAAACTAGTTTATAGGCTGTTCCATTTTCATGTTCGATTAAACTTATGGTTCCGCCTATCTGTCTGGTTAGACTTTTAATAATTTCACATCCCAGATTTTTAGTTATTTTCTTTGTATCTTTAATTCCAACACCATTATCTTTAACAATTAACTGGGCAGTTTTATTGTCTAATCTTATTATTTCTTTAGTTATCTTTTTATCTGGTGAGGTCTTATCTGGAAATGCATGTTTGATGGCATTCATGGTTATTTCATCAATAATTAAAAGTAATGGGGTTATGACCTCGACGCTCAAGTTCAAATCCTTATCCACATGGGTTACAAAGTCAACTTTCTCAGGTAAATCAACCATATTCTTTGTCTGTCGGTCATGGTCAATCATATAATCATTCAGATTGATGTTCTTGAAATCCTGTGACCCGTATGTCTTTTCATGAAGCAATGCAAGTGAAGTCAAACGTTTCTGCATATGTTCAATAATCAAATCAGGATCATGTTTATAGGCACGTTTTTCAAGATTTAAAAAGCTATTAAGAACCTGTAAATTGTTTTTAACTCTATGATGGATTTCTTTAATTAAAATCAGTTTCATATCATTAGCTTCAATTAATTCCTCTTGTTTTTCCAGCTCTTCTGTAATGTCTGTTAAAAAACCAACACTGTGGGAGCTGTTGTTGTAGTTGAATCGTTTAATATACAAATCAACAACCTTTCTGTTTTGAGGGTTTCCATCAACTTCATAGGTAAAAGTTTCATCGATTTCATCCAATTTTCCATCGATAATCCTGTTAAATCTTTCAACAGTGTCTTTTTCAACAATATTGTTTAAAATATGTCTGGAATGGACGTATTTCTCATGATCTTTTTCTATTAGATTATAAAAACCTTTTGAAAATTTATATTGTTTTTGATTTAAAGGTTCGATTAATAAGGCCAGTTTTGTACTATTTTTAAAGCCGTCCAATATGAAATCAACAGGTTTGCTAAGTTCATTTTGATGGTGCTGTGTGATATCATTCATAAGGCCTTGGCGAATAATGATTCCGCTTTCATCAAAATAGGAATAAATATTAACCTCAATAAATTTTAAAACACCGTCAGCAGTTCTGATTCGGATAATTTCTTCGCATTGTGAAGTATCATTGTTTGTTCTGTCAAAAATTTTATCCACTATCGGCTTGTCTTCAGGGATTACCAAATCAAAAACGATGTTGTAGTAATCATCAGCTTCCTCTTTTGCACGGTTGATGATGTTATATATTCCCTGTGACCATGTGTATTTTCCACCAATTGTATAATAACTGCCTGTTTGGGAAAAACTTTCCATTACATTGCTTTTATCTTCGTCAAATGTTCGCTCTTCTATATCAACACGTTTACTTACAATTGTGTCGACATTGTTGCTTGCAATAAATATTCTTCCCATGTCATAGACTATTTTGGCATTGCTCAGTTTTGTCAGCTTTGCATGGTCATAATAAACAAATCTTATCTTTTTGGTTTTGTGGCTTTGATAGGCATCTAATAAATAATCATATAATATTTCAAAAAATAGTGGGGAAAGCTTACTTAACAGTCTTCCTTTTGCATCTTCCGGAGAGCAATTGTATCTTTCAAGAGTAAACTTACCTAATCCTTGGATAATGAAATCTTTTCCATTTTCATAAGGAATAAAAGCATGAATTTCCATGGAGATATTGTCTATGAGTTCTTGGATGGGAATGTCGTCTACATCAAATTCTTGGGGAGTAGGTTTATAGAAATCCTTTTTAGTTGCATTATAAATTCTAATTTCATCAATGTCTTCCAAATGCCTGTACTCTTTTTCAATTCTCATCCCAACAACCCATTAAAATTCATTATATTATTATATATGGTGGATTATATTTAAATTTTAATTATTCCTATTGGGCAAACTTCAACACATTCTCGGCATTTTGTGCATTTTTCGCTATTGAGAGTTATGGCTCCGCCTAAAACTTCAATTGCTCCTTCACTGCAGGCAATTAAACATGGCGCATCTGATGGTTGGCAGTGCATACAAAATAAAATAGGAGTGTCAACATTTGGTGTTTGTTGACAACTTCCGCAGGTTGTACAAGTAGTACAATTTCCTGTATTTAACATAATTTTCTTATTCATCTAAAACAAGTCTTGCTCTTGCTTGACTTGTTATCACATGGACAAATCCGCCTTTACCGCTATCCGGTTCATATAATCCTGCCATTTTAGCCAAGTATTTCTCTTGGTTTTTAGCTCTGATTTTTTCAGGATCAGCAACACTGATAGCTCTTTTGGTACATGCTTTAATACATGCAGGTCCTTCTTCTCTGTCAGCACAGAGGTCACATTTTTCAGCAACTTTTGCTTGGAAAGTCATTGCACCAAATGGACAAACCATTACACATAATCCGCAACCAATACATTTTTCTGTATTGACGCCTTCGTCTGTAATTGCATCGGTTGGACAGATTTTAATACATGGTGCGCTTTCACAATGTTGGCATACAATGGCATAAAAGGAAGAATCATGTTCTATAATTTTTATTCTGCTAGAACTATGGATTGATTCACACATGTTGGAACAATTAAGGCATCCGTCACATAAATTGTTGTTTACAACAATACTTTCCATTGTATTCCTCCTATAAACCTAATTCTTTACACTCTGCATCGACATATTTTTGGATTTTTTCTATGTGCTCTTCATCTAAGTGTCTGAATCTTTTTTGCGGTGCTAAGTATTCTTTTACAGGTTTTCTTTCTTCTGGCCTGTAAGTAATCTCAAATTTACCATCAACGATTTCATATAAAATCCAAGATCCAGTTTCAACAGCTAATCTACCCATTTCAATGGTTTTTTCTGAAGGATAACCCCAACCTGTTGTACATGGTTGTTGTAAATGGATATAAGCCGGACCTTTAGTTTCAGCAGCTTTTTTGACTTTGTTAACATAATCTTCAGGGAATGCGATTGAAGCTGTAGCCACATAAGGAATTCCATGAGCAGCCATAATCATTGGCATGTTCTTTTTAGGTTTGTCTTCACCGAAACTTGCGCTTCCTTTTGGTGAAGTTGTGGTACTTGCACCGTATGGGGTTGCTCCACTTCTTTGAATACCGGTGTTCATGTATGCTTCGTTATCGTAACAGATGTATGTCATGTTGTGTCCTCTTTCCATAGCTCCGGATAAGGATTGTAAACCGATATCTACAGTTCCTCCGTCACCACCGAAAGCAACTACATTAACGTCATCTTTTCCTTGAATTCTTAATGCGCTTTCTACACCGGATGCAACTGCTCCTGAGTTTTCAAATGCAACGTGTATGAAAGGTACTTCCCAGGAAGTTTCAGGGTATGGTGTAGTCATAACTTCAAGACAACCGGTAGCAGAAATAGCTACAGTGTTTTCGCCTAATGCATTAAGAGCTAATTTAACAGCAATAGATGCTCCACAACCAGCACAACCTCTGTGTCCTGGTGCTAATAAATCTTTATCAGGTATATCTACCATATCTATTC
>CAZOYH010000039.1:0-13548 GCA_964583995.1 uncultured Methanobrevibacter sp. | reverse complement strand
CCTTGGACGATTCCTTGTGTTAAAATCTTTAAAGCATTCATTAAATTATAATATTGTAAGTTAAATTTTATATAATTTTATCCTAAATAATATATTATGAAAGATGTTCTAGAAAAATTAGTTAATGGGGAACTTGATGTCGATGAAGCAGAACAATTACTAAAATCCGAGTCTATTTTGGAAGTTGATGATATTGCAAAGTTTGATATTAAAAGAAATGACCGGACTGGTTTTCCAGAAGCAGTATTTGCACCAAGTAAAAATTATGATGATTTACTTGCAATAATAAAAAATTATATTAAATCAGGGGATGATGATTTAATTATCACTAAATTATCAAAAGAACGATATGAAAAGATATTGATTGATTTAGATGATGATTCATTAATTTATGACTATAATTTTAGAGCTCAAATATTGATTATTAGAAAAGAAATTAAACATATAAAACCTATTGCAAAAATTGGCATAATCACTGCAGGAACATCTGATATTAACATCGCAGAAGAAGCAAGAGTCATTGTTGAGCAAGGAGGTTGTGAAGCAATAACATCTTATGACATTGGTGTTGCAGGAATTCACAGATTATTCCCTCAAATCGCACACATGGTCAAAGAAGGGGTAAGGGCATTTATTGTCTGTGCCGGAATGGAAGGAGCTCTTCCTTCAGTTGTTGCAGGTCTTGTGGATGTGCCGGTCATCGCAGTTCCAACTTCAGTAGGCTATGGTGTTGGAGAAGGCGGAAGGGTTGCATTGGATGCAATGCTTCAGTCATGCGCACCGGGAATTGCCGTTGTAAATATTGATAACGGATTTGGTGCAGGTGTTTTTGCACTAACAATTGTAAAAAGTGATTAATTTGCATTATGAAAATTTCAATCCTGAAACTCATGATATTTTTAAAGTTGCCAAACTGGTTTATGATGTTGATTTTAGAACATTTGACATGTTATTCAAGGACAGTTCTAAAGCTATTTCAACAATTGCAAATGATTTAAAAAAGCATGAACCGACAGGCACTTTTAAAGTAATTTTAGATGATAATAATGAAGTTATTGGAATATTAATGTCATATGTATCAAATAAACCTCTTGATATAAGAATCAAATCCCTAAAATTAATCATTGTTGATATTCTGGATTACTTTGTATTGTGTGATGTTAAAGAAGGTGATTTATATCTGGCGGAAATTGCCATTGATGATTCTCAAAGAGGTCAAGGTTTAGGCAGAAAAGTTATAAATGATGTAATTGAATATGCTAAATCTAAAAATCTCAATAGAGTCACGTTAGATGCAGATTTTAGAAATGTCGGTGCTAGAAGGCTCTATGAGAGAATTGGATTTAAGGAATTCAATAAAAAAAGAGTTAAAATTGGAAGCTTTGAGAGGGGAATGCATAATATGGAGTTTAATCTTTAGGCGGTATTTTATTGATTGCCTCATGAACTCTTTTACAGTTATTTTTATCGGTATACACATAAAGGTTTGAAATTCTTTTAGAATATTCATCCTTAATTT
The DNA here is from genome assembly GCA_964583995.1 of uncultured Methanobrevibacter sp. Lineage (GTDB taxonomy): Archaea > Methanobacteriota > Methanobacteria > Methanobacteriales > Methanobacteriaceae > Methanocatella. The sequence goes on along the minus strand of CAZOYH010000039.1, from coordinate 12,029 downwards.
TACAATCGTTTTCAATGTAGGTAATTATTAATTCGATTAAATCTTCTTCATTTTTACATATTTCTCCAAAGCCCATTGTTTCATAATTAAAGAAGCTGTCTTTTAAATCAAAATGATAATCATTGCTGTAATGGTAATAGATAACTGGCTTGTATAGATATGCAAAATCAAAAGCTACAGATGAGTAATCTGTTATTAATAGTGATCCATTATTAAATAATGTTTGGTATTTTGTTTTTTCATCGGCAATTTTTACATAATCATTTTTATCAAAATGTTCTATAAAATTATAAACATTTGGATGGGGTTTAAATATTATTTCATAATTTTTTTCTCGAGCTTTTTCAATTAATAAAGGATTATTTAGCAGTGAATTAAATCTTTTGAAATATTCGCTATTTATTATGTATTCATCAGATTTTCGGGTTAAATCTCTACGCCATGAAGGCATTATGATGATTTGTTTTTTGATTTCTTCGTTTTTCAGGCAATCAAATCTTGGCATTCCAAGCATCCGAACAACACTTTTATCATAATTATAATTATAATTAAAACAGGATTCATATTCTTCAGCATAACTTGTCAAAAAGAGTGATAAATTCATTTTAGATTTATTTAACCATGAGGAAATGTCATCTTTAATTATTCCATGCTGTAAAAACATGGTGCTTGATTTTATAAGTCCTGTTAAATGTGGAAATGTTCCCCAAAATGGATAAATGATGTTATTGTCCGGATGTGAAGTTATGATATTTTCAACATACAATCCCAAAAATCTATGTTTCAGGGATTTGAATTTAATAACTGGTCCTATCTCTTTCATTTTATTAAAGTCAGGGCTGTCTTTATTTATAATGAAGTACTTTTTTATCTCTGGATCTTTATCAACTGAATATTTAAACAGGTGCATTCCATTGTCATCGGCTAGGTCAGGGCGATCCATATAAAACCATATTCTCTTATTTCTTAAAAACGGATAGCTTAACATATATGCTATTCTAAATGGTATTGCAACTTTTGAACCGTGGTCATGTATTTTAACCATATTCAGTAAGGTTTTAAGTTCCTGGCGAATCCAGTTACCTGTTGTTTTCTTTTTAATTTGAATTTTGTTGTTTTTTAAAACACTTATGTAGTGTTTTGTCTTGGAATATCCAACAACTCTGGAAAAATTACATGATCTTGAAAAATCAATTGGTATTGTTTTATTTTTATATTTAAATTCTAGTGTGTAAGTATTATTCTGAGATAATGGAATGGAAAATTCAAAGTAATGCCTTTCGCATTCTAAATAGAAATTATCAAAAGTTAATTTTTTTGTTTTAATTTTTTCATTGTTACTGTAAACATCTATTTTTTCATTGTCGATTCCAGTAACGCTTGCAAGAACATATAATTTGTTCTCAATGATTTCAAAGGTGTTGATTATGCAATTAATCAAATTTGAATTGAGTATATTTTCTTTTTCAATAGTGTTATGTTTCATAAATAAGCAGTCTAATTTCGAATCATTGTCCATAAATCTTTGATTGATGATTATTTCATCATCAATATATTCTAAAACTTTTTTAAGGGATTGTTTATAATCGTTTAATTCGGTTGTATTGAGGATGTTATTAATGTTTTCCATAGTCAACATCCAATTCACATCATAAATTATCACATTTTGGATAAACTGAGGAACATAACCATATTTTTTTAAACTAATTTCAATCAGATAATAAAAATAATTCTCTACTCGGTCAGTATAATATTTTTTATCTGAGTGGGAATTATCAATTATTGATGTTTTATCGCTTCGTTTTCGATAGTTATATCTTCCGCTATTGCATAATCCTAAATGAGGGTTGTTAACTAAAATTTCATTGGTAAAAACAACATCTTCTGAAGTGATGATGTCTGGAAACATTATATTTTCAGTTGAAGAACGTCTAAAAAAACTTGAAGGAGCAGATAACTGATAATAATCGGGATGCTTTAACAAATCAACACTGCAGGTATTTTTAAATTTATAATTTAAGTAGTGTTCTCCTTTTTTATCTCCAAAAAAGTATATTGGGATGGAAACCACATCAACTTGAGGATTAACTTTAAAAAAATCCAAGACATCTTTTAAAGTATTTTCTGATAAAGTATCATCACTATCTAAAAAATTAACGTAATCTCCTGTAGCATATTTAAGACCTATATTTCTTGAAATGGCAGGACCTTCATTTCTTTCGTTTTTTACATATTTGAAGTTGTCAGGATATTTATTAATAAATTCTTCACAAACAGATTGCGTATTGTCGCAACTATTATCATCTACTATGATTACTTCAACATTGCTTTTGAAATCTAAATCTTGCTTAATTAGGGAGTTAATTGTTTGTTTAATCCATTTTTCAGAATTAAATGCTGCGATGATTACTGAAAAAATCATGTAATCACTTTAATCCTGTGATTTTTTATAATCCGGTTTAATTGTTTTAACAATTTTTTCTAAATTTTCATTTAATTCATCTTGATTGTCAAAACCTTTCATTTTAACAAGATATGTATGTTCGTAACTGTACAGATAAGAAGTAGACATGAGCTTTGAGTTAGAATCAGTGGAGTTTACATAATATATTGTATATACTGTGACATCACTTATTTGTACAGTATCATTTGATTGAATGTCAATGTCATTATCATTATTTAATTCTTTTTCAGAACTTTTAAAGTTAGAAAGAGCATTATCGATTTTTCCAATGTCTTTTACATAAATGCTTTTTGAATTACTTTTATCCAAAAAGGTAGCACTATCAAGATCAGAATCACCAGAAAAACCTGAAGGAATTGTCACCTGAGATTTATTCACATCTACAATGGCATTTCCAACGGTATCTGAAGATTGTATTATTAAGTATCCACAACCGCAGGCAATTATTATAATTATTAAAATTGATATCCATCTTTTATCCATGATAAAACCTATTTTTTACTTGATTCTGCATTTTTTACATAAGCATCACAGACTTCATTAACTTCTCCTTCCATAACCAAACGTCCATTCTCAATCCATATGCATTTATCACAAATGTCTCGGATTTGACCGATGGAATGTGAAACAAGAAGAACAGTAACGCCCTCTTTCATCATTGATCTAATCTTATTGGAACTTTTCTTTCTAAATTTAATGTCTCCAACTGATAATATTTCATCTATAATTAAGATATCGGGATTAACTAAAGTAGCTATTGAAAATCCTAGTTTGGCTCTCATACCTGAAGAATAGTTTTTAACCGGATAATTAATATATTCTCCAAGTTCTGAAAATTCCAGAATTTCATCATACTTTTCTTCAATAAATTTTTCATCCATACTTAAAAACGCGCCGTTTAAATAAATATTGTTCTTACCGGTATAATTTTTATCAAAACCAGCACCTAATTCAAGCAATGGAGCTACTTTACCGTTTATTTTAACTTCTCCATAAGTAGGTTCATAGATTCCAGCCAAAATTTTTAAAAGTGTACTTTTACCAGCACCATTGAATCCTAAAATTCCTATTCTGTCTCCTTTGTAAACGTTAAATGTGATATCGTCCAGCACTCTTACTTTTTGTTTTTCTTTTTTGTTTCGTTTAATAGTTCTGATAACATACTCTTTAAGGGTGTCAATTTTATCTTTGGTGACTTTAAATTCCATTGTTAAATGATTAACACTTATTGCAATGTTATCATCAATTTCAATTAAATTATTTTCATTATTTTTATTGAAAATACTTTTAATTTCATCTATTAAACTCATATTAACACCTGATTATATTTCTAATGCTAATTTTTTCTCATACATGTCAAATAATAAAATTCCAATCAGTAAAACAGCTATTGAGAATGTTGCAAGATATGCCAAGGTTGAAACATCCGGAAACACTCCATATACGACCGCTTCTCTAAAACAGGTTATTGCGGAATATACTGGATTTAAAGTGAATATCTTTTGTACGAGTGGAGGCACAATCTCAATTGGATAGAATAATGCAGATGCATACATCAATACTAAAGCAAATACATTGTATAAATATCCTATATCTGAGAAGTAGGTGTTACAAACAGCAAGTATCAATCCAACACCAAATATTAAACATAATAAGAAGAATATTGGTATTATAGCAAATATTGATGTCCAGTGGAATGATGCACCAGTTATTAACATTACTCCAAATAAAATTACAAATGATATTAAAAAGTTCACGAATTCATAGCATATGGCACTGACTGAAAACATATATTTTGGAACATAAATCTTTTTAAGCAAGTTTGCATTTCTTTTAATAGAATTCATAGCACCTTTGGTTCCGGCACTATAGAAATCATAAATCAATCTTCCAGATAAGAAATAAACAGGATAATTTTCAATTGAACGACCAAACAGCATTGAAAAAATAGCTGTAAATACTAACATTATTAACAGAGGGTTGAAAAAACTCCAAAGTATTCCTAGCACGGAATCTTTGTATTTGGAAGTCAAATCCCTTTTAACTAATTCTTTTAATAAAAATTTTTTTTCTGCGAATGTGTCGAACATTTTCAAAGCCATCCATTGAATTATTTTAATTTTTATTTAAAATATATAAATATTATAGTTATTTTCTCCTTCTTTCGAATTCTTTAAATACTTCATCAAGTTCTACACCTTTATAAACTAATAATAAAAGTGTATGGAAAATCAAGTCAACAGATTCATATACTAAGTTTTCATCATTTTTAGAGGCTATTAATACTTCACCTGTCTCTTCAGCGATTTTTTCAAGTATTTTGTCTTCAGCTTTCTTATCGCTGTCTTTCATAATATTTGAAGTGTAAGAATCAATGGGATTGTCACGACGTGATTCTAAAACAGTATATACTTCTCTAATGATTTCATCACTCATTCGTGGTCTCCTTTTGATGCTTGATCTTGAATACTTTCAGTAAGGGCTATTAAGGGATGTCTGTCGTCATCAATGATTTCAATGTCTTTAAAAGATTTAATTCCTGCTTTATCTGCAGTTTTTTCCATACCTAATTTAATGTCTTGGCCTAAATCAATAACATAGGAATCAACAGTTTCATATCCTTTTTGGGAGGATGCAACTGCCCTGTGATGTCCATCAACTAAAATCCATCTCTCTCCGGTTTTAACAACAATTGCAGGTTCTGCAAGTCCCATTTCCAATTCATAAGTCCTACCTTCGAGCTCATCAGCATAAACTCTGTCCTGTGTAGGTCTTAACTTAGTAGTTTCAACAGGCATATGTTTTAATGTTGTTTTAATTCCGTATAATTGTTCTAATGTATTTTTAAAGTATTCTACTTTGTTTGGAGTTGACCTTTCGATGTGTGAGCGAACCATATCGGTATTTGTTATGATTCCAACAAGGGAATAATTCTCGTCCACAACAGGCATTCGTGAGATGCCTCTTCTAAACATTACTCGTGAAGCATCGTTAATAGATAAGTCAGGGTTTGCCACTACCAGATGGCTTGTCATAATCCCTTCAACAGTTTCTGTATGTTCTTTAGAAACAATATCGAATGCAGTTACCATTCCAACAAGTTTATCATCTTTTACTACAGGATAACTGTTGTGATGACTTTCTTTCATTAAACTGATTATTTCTTCTATTTTTGTATCTGGAGAAACACTAATAACATTTGCCGTCATGTAATCTTTAACATGTGATTTTTTAGGAGCCATATTAATTCACCTATTCGATATTTTCCCTTAATAGTTTAACTGTTTCACCGGGATCTGCTTTTCCACGGGTCAATCTCATTACTTGACCTACTAAGAAATTAATTGAAGCTTTTTGGCCTGCAAGGTAATCTTCAACAGCTTTCGGATTTTCTTCAATTGCCTGTTTGACTGCAGCTAATACTTCATCATCTTTTACAACACCAAGCAATCCTAATTCTTCTGCGATTTCTTTTGGAGATTTATCATTATTGGGCATTTGTTCGATAATTCTTTGGCCCGCTTTTGTTGTAATTTCTTTTGCCAGTAACATATTTAAGAATTCAGTTAAATTTTCAGCTGTAATTCCACTGTCTGAGAAATCTAATTTATTATAGGATAAAACTCTTTTAAGTTCATCTCTCATCCATTTTGCTGCAAATTTAGGTTCAACTTCTTTTACAATTTCTTCGTAAGCGATAGCTAAATCAAGTTCTGAAGTTAATACTTTTGCAGTTTCTTCATCTATGCCGTATTCTGCAATGAATCTTTTCACTTTGTTGTGCGGAGCTTCAGGCATGGTTTTTAATATTCTTTCAATGGTTTCATCTGAAATTTTCATTGGAGGTAAATCAGGATCAGTAATAAACCTATAGTCATCAGCATCTTCTTTTAATCTCATTGCAACAGTTCTTTGGGTAGCTTCAACATAAGCTCTGGTTTCTTGTTTTACTTCCACTCCTCTTCTTAACATGTTTTTCTGTCTGATGAGTTCATAATTTAAAGCTTTATATGCTCCTTTAATGGAATTAACGTTTTTCATTTCTACTCTGTTTCCACCATTAATTGAGATGTTAACGTCTGCTCTCATTGTACCTTCACCACGAGCAGCGCCACTGTATTGTAAAACACGGATTAATTCCTTTAAGAAGTTTCTTGCTTCAGTTGGAGATTTTATATCCGGTTCTGTTACAATCTCAACTAAAGGAATTCCAGAACGGTTAAAGTTAACAGTACCTCTGTCAGGTTTGTATTGACCAGGATCTTCTTCAGCGTGAATTTCTCTTATTCTAATGCCGTTTAATTCACCTTTAATTCCAATAGGTACTGAAGTTCTCTGATAACCTGATGGTAAATCAGGATAATCGTAATGTTTTCTCATAAAATAAATAACATCTTTATCGATTTCACAATTAAGCATTAAAGCAATCATGATTGCATTTTCCAATGCTTTTTCATTGGTAGGATGTGGTTTTGCACCTGGCTGATTTAAACAAACAGGACAGATGTTTGTATTAGCTGGTGCGTCCTGATAATTTGTAGGACAATCACAGAATAATTTTGAATCAGTTTCTAATTGTACGTGGATTTCAAGTCCACACATCATATCGACATCGTCACTAATAATAATTCCTCCATAAGGATAATCTTTTTATATTAGTATTATATTTATGAGTTTGAATTTATAAATATATGTTAAAAATGGGATTTTGTGCAGGTAATTAAAAAATTTTAAAAAAATAATTTAATTTGTTTTGCCAGGGGATGGTAAATTAAAATCTATTTTTGTATTTGGAAAGTTTTTCATGACTAATGTAGTCTGATAATTCCAAATTATTTTCACTTTCCTTTAAATCATCAAAAGATAATAACTCCAAACATTTCGCAATGTCTATTCGTTTTAACACTTTTTTAGAATATGGTCTTTTGGAATCAAGAAAAGCAATGTTTTTAAGGAATTTCTTAACTAAATCGCTATTTAAAATCAGCATGGTGATGTATGCATCATCATAATCATCAAAAGACAGGAAATAGCAGGTATCATCAAGCATCATTGTCTTTTCACCATAAACTAGTGAAAACATTGGTGTTTTGTAAAATCCGGAAATTGCAACCTTGTATTTTTTAAATGAATAATCTCCGATTCCAAAAATACTGAATTGGGGAGTGTTATTGTATATTGAACTTTTTCTTTTATCGAAAAACTCTTTATTTTCATTTAGATATTTCCATGTTTTAGGAGCTTCATTTTCAATGTAGGCAGTATCCTGTTTAATCTTTTTTTGAGTAATTATGATATGTCTTGAAGTTTCACTAACAATTGGCTTTTTAAGCTGGCTGCTTTTCAATAATGGGTAAACAAGAGTGTTTTCTATAGAAACAACATCATTCTTTTTATTAATAAATTGGTTATTTTCATAATTTAACTCCATTACAGAAGCACAATCGTGTTTTACGCCTTGCCTCCACTCCATTTGACATTCACCATCAATTGGAGGGATGTCACTAATATTGGAATAGAACTTATCTTCTATAAAACCGAACTTGTTTAATGTTTTTGAAGGATTGGAAATGTCTGCAACTTCGCATGTTTTATCCTCTTTAGTTTTCCCGCCAAACTGAATGACAAACAGACATGCATCAGCATCAATTTTAAAAATCTTATAAGAATCAAAGTTTAACTGTTTAATGAAGGAATAATTAATGTTGTTTTTTATCAGTTCAATAAAAACATTCCTTGATACTGTTGTTTTACATAAAAACGCAAGTGTTGATGAAGTATCCTTAAATTCATCAATCATTTTTAGGATGATGTATTCTGAAATGTCAAAATTACTGTTTCCCATCATAGCATCAATTTTTCTTAAATTTTTGAAATTAGATTTTATTGGGATATTTTTGGAGTTAATTTTAGATAGTTCACTGTTAGTAACCCATGGAGGATTTCCAATAACTAAAAATGGTTCATCTTTATCAAGTTCACTAAATTTAAATGTGAAAATATCATCATTAATCAATTTAAGATTTTTTATTGTTGAGTCTACTTTATCTAATTTCTCTTTATCGATGTCGATTCCATATAACTGTTCATCCGGAAATAATCTTGATGAGCTTTTTAAAAAATTGCCAATGCCACAGGTAGGTTCAATAATGGTTTTCGGGTTGATTTTTAAATCATTTTTTAAATATTCACAGATAATATCCGTGAAATAAAGTGGGGTCTGATAGTCTCCTAATTCTTTTTCTGCGGGTTCTTTATGCATCATATTTATTAAATTTTTTGATGGTTGTTTCATTATGTTATTATTCAAAGCTTTCTTCTATAATTGAGATTTCTTCTTCGGTTAAATTGTATAATTTGTATACTAATTGGTCTATTTTTGCATCTGTTTTTGCAATTTGGATTTTAAGTAGTTTTTCTTCTTTTGGAGTTTTGCAAGTTGCAAGTTCTTTGTTTAATTTTATCATTTCATCAACTAACTTAATTAATTTTTCATCATTGAAATCTAGGGTGGGGAGTGGAAAATGTTCAAAAGAATGTTTACCAAATGAATAATAACCTCCTCTAAAACAAGAAGCAACTTTTGAAATGAAGAAAGTTGTTAAATTTGAATTTAATATTCCTAATAAGAATTTTAATTCATTAATACTATTGGATTTGGTTGTAATTGCATAGCCTCCAGCATTTCCGCCACCAACATAGAAATATTCTCCGTATTCATCCAGAGTAAATGAACCTTTTTGACTTAGTACTTGATAAATAATTTTAGGTTTTTCCATAACCAATAGATTTTTTGGATAAGGATATAACCACCAATTTCTTGTATCTACATTACTTCTTTTTAATAATTTTTCCTTAGTTGAATTAAGATAATCAAAAGTCAATGGATACTTCTTCATATCTTTTCTAGAGAATGGTATCAATTCATCATTTTTGGTTGAATATGGGAATATCAATGTATTATTTGATGTTGGTTGTTCATATCTTTTAATTTCTGCACCTTTTAGTAATGGTTTTAGAATATTATTTTCCAAACAGACTTCTTCGTCAGAATATTTAGATTTGCATTTTGATTTTTCATCAAAAGTTTCAATTAATGGTAAGATATAAATTTTATCAGCACTTGTGGCTAAACCTTGTGAAATATTAGTATTTTCTGTTAATTTCATTGGTAGATCGTATAATTTATAGAAAACTTTCTCTTCATCTCCAGAAACAAAAATCCATTCATCAGAACCTACTTTATCAAAATTTAAATATTTATTTTTATTATCCACATATTTTAATTTAAATTCATCTAATTTTCTTATTCTATCAAAATAAAACTTCTTATTATCGTGTTTATTTAAGAATAATAAGCAGGTATATGTTGTTGCATTATCGAAAACTTGTTGATCCCCAAAATGAATAATTCTATTTAAATTTCTGTTTTCAGAAATAAATGTTCTTAAAGGTTTTCCATATTTTGCAGTGAAAAATTTATGAGGTAAGATGTAGCCCATTATTCCATTCTTATTTAAAATTTCAACAGCTCTTTCAACAAAAACAATATATACATCATAATTTCCTTTTGTAGGTGTTATATAGTTATTTCTACAATAATCGTTGGTTTTTTTATCCATTATTTGCATTCTAATATATGGGGGATTTCCAATAACTGCATCAAATCCACCATTCTCAAATATATCTGAAAACTCTTCTTCCCAATCAAAAGGATTAATTTCCTGAATCTCTTCAATAGTTAAATCTTCAGAGTCCAAAATATCTGTTCCAATTAAACTATTTCCGCAGCGTATATTATCTCCAAGGTAAGGCAAAGCCCTTTCTTGAATTAATTTTTGTTGTGCTTCTAAAACATCTTTATTTGTATCTTCCAGTACTTTTAATAGCAGGCTTAATTTGGTAACTTCCACGGCCTGTGAGTCGATATCAACACCATAGATATTGTTTAATAAAATCCTTTTCTTTTCTTGAATTGTCAACCTTGGAATTCCATCTTTTCCGGTGTAAATTACATCTTTTGGGGGCTTCTCCAGATTGGAGTAATATTCAACATGCCAGTTAATCAGTTTTTGATAAGCGCCCAGTAGAAAACTTCCTGAGCCGCATGCTGGATCAACAAATCTTAATTTTGCTACTTGGTTTGGTGTTTTTCCTTTTAGAAGTTCACCAATTGTATTTTCCACAATGTATTCAACTATATATTGTGGTGTGTAGTATACTCCTCCTGCTTTTTTAACTTCCGGTTTGTCTTCTACTTTTGCTTGGTGTGCATCTGTTAATCTGATGACTTTTCCAAGGAACTGTTCATAGATGTTTCCTAAAATCTCAGTTGAAATCAAACTGAATTCGTAAGGACAATCAGGATAATATAATTCTTTAATTATTTTAACTAATTTTCCATCATCAATATGCAATTCTGGAGTTAATGTATCGGCGCTTAAACTGATATCCTTTTCTTCTTTAAAATGGAATAATCCTGAGTTATATTTGGCATCTGCTTTTTTACACAATTCTATGAATGCTTCATAAACTGGATAGTTGTCTTTTTCATTTTTAGCCAAATCAAGTAGTTTTTTCAACTGACCATAAGGTTCAATCCCTCTGTCTTCAGCTATTCTTAAAAAGATTATTCGGTCAATTATCAATTGGACAGCAAAGTTTAGCTCTTCGACACTTAATTCTTTGTTTCTTAAAGCTATATTTCGTGCTAATTCCAGTCTCCACTCTTCAATGGTTTTTAAAAATTCACTGTCTACTGTTGAGGTTCCTTTTTTACCTCCGCTTCCTCCAATGTCTTCTACAAATTTATCAAATTTACCAGTTAATACGGCTTGTTTACTGAAGATATTGTAGATTTCTTCCCATTTTTCAACATATTCAGTGTATTTATAGTATTTGATTCTGTCAACACTGGTGTTGTGTGTTTTTTTAGGTGTGGATTTAGGTTCATATATTGCCAGTTCTTCAAAATCAGTCAATATTCCTATTGGCAGTTTAGCACTCCATGTGTATCTTTTAAGTTGGTGAGCATATTTTCTATCTTTTTCGATATCGACACTTGGTTTTTTTGCTTCTACAAAGAATTTTCTTGCACCACCTATTCTAAAACAGTAATCTGGTGCTTTTGGTTTTCCTCCAATGATTACGGTGTCTTCAAATTCAACATCCTTATATTGTGGTGCTATTCCCAAATCATTGTACACGTCCCAGCCTAGAGCTATGAAAAATTTGTTAATGAAGTTTACTTTTGTATTTTCTTCATCAAAGCTGGGGGATGTATAATAATGCTCATTTTCGCTAAATTCTTCAACTAACTTTTCTATTTCTTTTTTACTAGTTTCAAAATCCATCATGAAAAACACCAGATAACCACAATCATAATTATTTTTAGTGGTTCTCATTAATAATTTTATGGATTTATAATCCTTTTAGGCGATGGTTTAAGGTTCTACTATTTAATACTTGTTTTTCAAAGATTCTTTAACGTATCTTTTAATAAATTTATCCAGTTCAGGTGAAACTTCACTTTTCTCAGGTCCGAGTTTTGTTTTATCGGTAAATG
>CAZOYH010000038.1:0-14027 GCA_964583995.1 uncultured Methanobrevibacter sp. | reverse complement strand
AGAAGATGTGGTAAAAACACTTATCACATACGTAAAAAAGTCTGTGCTTCCTGTGGATTTGGTAAATCTAAAAAATTAAGGAGATACAGCTGGCAAAATAAAAAACCAACTACTAGACAAAGATTAGTTTAGGTTGGTTAACTTGAAGATTATTTAAATAATCTTCTTCAAACTACTTTTTTTGGTTACTTTCAAGATACTGACAACTTTATTAACTATTTTTTTCAGATAACATTATTGATTATTGTCTTTGATAATTTAACTTTGAGGTGAACATCATGACTGAATTAAGTGACATAGCAAAAGAAAATGATGTGAATTTAGAAGATTGCGTTATTTTTGTAAGAGGAAATGACGATATATTGGCTGTTGATATTTCAAATGCAAAAATAAGGCAGAGAAGTGATGATACAATGGGATTTGAGTTTTCACTCACTCCAAAACAAACATTAAAACTGGAAGAATACTTTACTAAATTCACAACAGGTGAAAAATTCTACTTTAACATTTCAGAAACAGGTTACAGACCAGTATATTACAGGGGATTGTCACCAATCACCAAAGAAGTGAGTCCTGAATATCATCCGAAGTTCAACATTACATTGTTTGCCCAAAAAGCTATTGTTGAACCTGACGATTCATATTTCGCACCGACTTGTGCATGCTGTGAATTCTGCCACATTGATTAGGTGAATCATGTTAAGCTCAGAAATTTCAAACAAAATCAGAATTACTATTAACAAAACTGGTGAATCTATAGAACTCGATCAAAGACGTGTTCAAATCAGGGAAAACAAAAACGGTCTGATGGCTTTAAGCTACATTGCACCAATATTTGAGGCAATGGGTCTGGAAGACTTTTTTGATAATATGGATTCTTCCGGAAAATTAACAATGAACATTGGTGGAACTGGTGATGTTAACGTTAACTTCAGAGGAATAATTGAAGGGAGAGGAAAGAATTTCTCCAGAAATATTGACCATAAGATTCTTCTTTTAGAAGAACCAAAATGCCATAAACCTAGTGAATATATTCCGGTTAAAAGAACTTCGAAATTCAGACCTCGCGGTAAGATTTCAGATTAATCTTTAAAGTTCACCTTCTACAGCATCCCACAAGTCCACTGCCCAGCCTTGGGCACCGTCGATTACCATATCAAGCAATCGTACTTTACCGTCCCTGAAACGGAACAGTCTGTAGTCCTGCTGTGGTTTTTTGGCTGTTCCTTCTTTGTTGCAGTCAAGGTATATTCCTTCACTGTAATCTTCTTCAAAGTCGCCTGCCTGGACAAAGTCTCCAACAAGAGAATATCCGTTTTTTACACTTTTATCTAATTTTTCAACGGTTTTTAACCATCCGCCTTGTGCTCTGAACTTTATGTCAGGGTCAATTTTGGTTATTTCTTTTTGCCAATTAATTATCATAGTACCAAATCCTTTTTAATTCTAATTTGACTTGAACTTTATATAAGCAAAGAGTGAGAGAGCATTTGGGAAGTAATATTTAAATAACGATTGTTATATAATATAGTATAAATAAGTAAAATTCCATAATTAATAATATATTAATTAAATTGAGCTTTTACTTATGAATTTATTTGAAAAATTTGATATACCAACTGAAAATCCGGAATTATATATGATGGCATTTACCCACGGTTCCTATTCGACTTTACATAATTTGGATTATGATTATGAACGATTGGAATTTTTAGGTGATTCAGTTTTAGGTGTAATCGTTTCAGAATATTTGTACAAAAAGTATCCTCAAGCGGGAGAAGGTAAATTAACAAAATTAAGAGCAAATTATGTCTGCCAGTCAGCTTTAATTTATTACTCTCACGAAATAGGATTAAATGATTATATTCAAATATCCGCTGAAGAATCAAATTTAACTAAAAATGAGGTATTGTCTGTCACAGCAGATGTTTTTGAATCATTCTTAGGAGCGATATTTCTCGATCGGGGAATGGAATTTGCAAAAGAATACATTTCAGAAGTAATATTCAAATACATTGATGAGGAAAAAATATTCTTTGCAGACTACAAATCTGCCATAAAAGAATATGCCGATGCTGAAGAAATTGAAATAACTTATGAAATCTTAAGTGAAAAAGGTGTACCTCATGACAAAACCTTTGAAATATCCATATTAATGGATGGAGAGATTATGGGCATCGGCAAAGGTAAAAATAAAAAAGAAGCTGAACAGGCAGCTTCAAAAGTAGCTATTGAAAAATTAAATATTAAGGTGTTTTAAATGATTAAAGAATCTGTGGGCATTGTTGAGACAAAATATTTCAATATCACAGAGCCGATTGAACTGGATAGTGGAGAATCACTTAAAGATGTTACTGTCGCTTATGAAACTTATGGTGAGCTTAACAAAGAAAAATCAAACGCTATTCTAATATGTCATGCATTAACAGGTGATGCTCATGCTGCAGGATGGCATGAAGGCGACAAGAAACCTGGATGGTGGGAAATAGTAATCGGTCCTGGAAAAGCTTTGGATAGTGAGAAATATTTCATCATCTGTTCAAATGTATTAGGCGGATGTAAAGGAACAACAGGTCCTAGTTCAATTAATCCAGACACTGGTAATGAATATGGTCTTGAATTTCCAGTAATAACCATAAAAGATATGGTTGAAGTTCAAAAAAAGCTTGTTGATTCATTTGGAATCAGTCAACTTGCAGCTATTATTGGTGGATCAATGGGTGGAATGCAGGTTCTCCAATGGATGGTAACCTATCCTAAAATGATGAAAAAGGCAATTCCGATAGCTACAGCTGCAATGTCATCTCCTCAGCAAATTGCCTTTAATGCTGTAGGTCGCCAATCAATCTTTTCAGATCCAAACTGGAACGGTGGAAATTACTACGAAACAGGCAAGATTCCAAGAAACGGCTTGTCACTTGCCCGTATGATTGCCCACATTACCTATCTAAGTGATGAATCAATGGACATTAAGTTTGGAAGGGGTCTTCAGGACAAGGATGAGATCAGCTATGACTTTACTGTGGATTTCCAGGTTGAAAGCTATCTCAAGCATCAGGGCGAAACATTTGTAAAGCGTTTTGATGCAAACAGTTACCTGTTCATTACAAAAGCAGTGGATTTGTTTGATTTAACCATTAATGATTCATTAATCGATGGTTTAAAAGGTGTTGAAGCTAAAACTGAAGTAATTTCTGTTGATTCCGACTGGTTATATCCAACAGAACAGAGTATGGAAATTGTAACTGCATTAAATGCAAATGACGTTGAAGTTTCATTTTCAGAAATCAAATCAAATTATGGTCATGACGCATTTCTGCTTGAAAAAGGCCAATTAAATTACATATTCTCAAAATGTCTGGCAGATAGTGTTGTTGAAGATATAATGATGGAAGAGGTAGTTACAATTAAAGAAAATGTTGATGTTCGTGAAGCAGCTCAATTAATGCTTAAAAAGCATGTAACTCACATTCCGGTTGTAACTGATGACTATAAGCTAATAGGTATCGTTACAAGTTGGGATTTATCCAAATCAATTGCTACCAATTCAAATCAGCTAAAAGACATCATGACAACAACAGTCAAATATTGTCATGCCGGAGATACAATTGAGGATATAGCTCGTATGATGCGTAAATTTGACATATCCTGTCTTCCTGTGGTTGATGAGGACATGAAAGTTTTAGGTCTTATTACAACAGACCAAATCAGTAATTTACTCAGTTAAATTACTTATTTTCTATTTTTTGGAGTCGTTAATATTTCTAGAAAGTCTAAGTTTGTCGATGGTGCTAAAAAAGGTATTCCGATTACATTCGGTTATGTTCCGATGGGAATCGGATATGCAGCTATTGCGATAAAAGCGGGAATGACTCCTCTTGAGACAATTTCAATGTCATTTTTGGTTT
The DNA here is from genome assembly GCA_964583995.1 of uncultured Methanobrevibacter sp. Classification (GTDB taxonomy): domain Archaea; phylum Methanobacteriota; class Methanobacteria; order Methanobacteriales; family Methanobacteriaceae; genus Methanocatella. The sequence goes on along the minus strand of CAZOYH010000038.1, from coordinate 10,119 downwards.
ATGCCGGTGCTGGTCAAATCATTGCGGTGTCCATGGTTTTAAGCGGTGCAACTGCAATGGCAATCATTTTAACAAATTTTGTTGTTAATTTAAGATATTTTGTCATGTCAACCTGTGTTTTAAACAAAGTTGAGGAATCAAATACTCCTTTAAATATCCTTGCTGCCCATGTTACTGTCGATGAATCATTTGCAATGTTTTCATTAAGTGAAGATTCATCAATATGGATTTATTTGGGAATTGCAATTACTGCATGGCTCTCATGGTGTTTAGGTGCTGCAATAGGAGTATTTACATTAGATCTGCTTCCTGTAATTGTTACAAACAGTTTCAATATTTCTTTATATGCATTATTTGTAGCAATTTTAACTCCAGCAATTAAAGAAAACAAGCAAATTGCACTTTTGGTTTTAATAACTGCAGTTTTAAATATTATTTTAGGTCAATTTTTAGGTAACTGGTCTTTAATAGCTTCAACACTTATTGGGGCGGGAATTGGAATGTATATTGTGGATGATGAATATCTAATCTCAGGTGATGCATAATGGATTATATTAATTTGGTAATTTTAGGTTGTGCACTTGTAACATTCGTTCCAAGATTAATTCCAGCATTATTTATTGACAAACTTAATTTTAGCCCAAAGTTTGAGAAATTCTTGAATTTAATTCCATATACTGCTCTTGCAGCATTAATATGTCCTGGAGTATTGACAGTTGACAATCAATTGTGGTATATTGGTTTGATTGGGGCGTTGGTTGCTGCAGGTCTTGCATGGAAAAAGGCTCCTATGGGAGCTATTGTGATTATAACAGTTGTTGTTTTAATAACTGTATATTCTATTGTTCCATTTTTTTAGTTAGTCTAGTTGCATTGGCATTATCATTTTTTAATTAAATTTTGATCTATCCTTGTTTTAATCTAAATAGAAATATTTATATAGTATGTTTTTTTGAAAGCAATTTTACAAAGTTAAAGCAATTTTGAAGTAATAATAAAACCTTAAAACTTATATAGAGGCATTAACATATTGTATAATGTATTTCAAAAACTAATCTTTGCCAATAAAGTTGTTGCTAATAGTTAACATTGGAAAAGTATATATTTAATCAATATGAAAAATAAATATAGGTGATTTCATGAGACAATTAACTCAAAATGAAATTAATGAAGTATTTCATAAACTTAACCTTCCTAAAAAAAATAGCACTACTGAAAAATTTGAAGTTTGGGAAGTTCCACCAATTAAAAAAGAAATGCATTTATATACTAGCTCAGATTAGTTTTAATATTTTTAGATAGAGTTAGGATGTAATGTGATTTAAAATGCCATCACTAATAGAAATTAAAAAAGAAATAGGTAATAATCCAGTGGATACTCTTAAAAAATATGTAAATTTGTTATATGAGCATACAGATAGAAATGTTATTGTTTATTCCTCTGGGTGGTTAAATGTTTCGTCAGAGTGGCCAGTTAGTATAAATGATAAAGATATGAATGGATTCATGGCAATGACTTATGGAATGGATTTGGATAAAGGTTTAGATTTGATATTACATACTCCTGGTGGAAGCGTTGCTGCAACTGAATCTATTATTAATTATATTTATCGTATGTTTAATGGAAATGTTAGAGCTTTAATTCCTCAATTAGCTATGTCTGGAGGGACAATGATTGCTTGTTCTTGTAAAGAAATAATTATGGGAAAACAATCAAGTTTGGATCCAATTGATCCACAAATCTTAGGTGTTCCAGCTCAAGCTTTAATTGATGAGTTTGTAAGAGCTAAAAAAGAGATTGAAGAAAATCCATCTTGTGTTCCATTATGGCAATCAATTATTAGTCAGTATACTCCCACTCTTTTAGATTCATGTCAACATGCCATTAATTGGTCTAAAGAGATTTTACAGAATTCATTGGAAAAAAACATGTTTAACAATGAGACAGAAGTTCCTATTCCAAAAATTATGGATACATTAGCATCCCATAAAAAAACAAAAGCTCATGATAGGCATTTGTCTGCAGATAAATGTAGAGAAATAGGTCTTAAAGTTTCATTTTTGGAAGATGATGATAAATTACAAGATTATGTTTTGTCTATTCATCATTGTTCTATGGAGATATTTGAAAGAATGAATGTTTATAAGATATTCTGTAATCAAAATTCTCATTTGAATTATATGTATGATTAACTTTTAGCTCCAAGCAGATATTTTTAAGGAAAATGGGTTGATAGATTATAAGTCGGATTTCTGCTTGGAACTGTTTTTGTAACATTAAAAGTGTTATAGAAATGTTACATATGTTAAAGATGATTTACCTCATATATAAATATTTCGTTTTTAATTTTTTCTTATAATATTATTAATTATCAATTATTTTTTTCTATAATTGTTTAATATCATATTAAATATGGATTATTTAAATTTAAATATTGAATTTATTTAATACGTATATTTTAATTATTTAAATTAACTTTAAACTGTTATTATTAATTTTCTATAAAACAGTTAACTTTATATACTATGTAATGTAACATTAACATAAGTAATTAGTTTTTAACATAATTACTTTCAGTACTTAAATACTTTTGCAAAATGATAAGTTATTTATGGGATACTATGAGAACCATGATTAAATATTTAAGACAAGAGCTCAAAATGAGCCAGAAAGAACTGGGGGATAAAGTTGGAGTTACCCGTCAAACCATTAACGCACTTGAAAATGGCAGATATAATCCATCTTTATTTTTAGCATATGAAATAACTCAGGTCTTTAATAAAATGATGTTCAAAGGTGATCGTGAAAAGTATTTCATTATGGAAGAAATCTTCATCTTTGACGATGATTACTATTAGAGGTTAGAAAATGATATTAGACATATATAAAGATTCACTAGAATATTCAGCAAAAGACTGGAAAAAACTGGTAATATTAGGTGTGATTTGTTTATTCAGCTTTTTATTGCTTCCAGCTTTTTTAATAACAGGTTATAATTACAGAGTTATAAATACTGCCGTTCACGGTATAATCAATGGAAGAGATCCTCTTCCTGAATTCGACGATATCATCGACATGTTCATTGACGGTGTTAAAGTGGTAATAGTCCAGATTGCATATCTGCTTGTGCCAATAATAATCTTTTTGATATTTGCAGCTATTGCAAGTGCCGTTAGTGGTGTTGCAGCTTCTGCAATAATGGTTGTTGGTTGTATAATTACATTTGTGGGAATAATCGTTGCTTGTTTAATGAGTCAAATGGCACTCTGTCACATGGTATACAATGAGGGGGCATTCTCAAAAGCATTTGCAATCAAAGAAATCAAAGAAGTAATCGATGAAATCGGATGGTTCAGCTGCATTGCAACCTACATTGGTTTAATCATAATTACTATTGTAATAGCAGTTGTTGTAACTGGAATTATCTATGCAATATTTGCAGTATTCGGTATTTCAGGAGCTGTTTTAGGAGTTGATCCAAGTGGAGTATTCATTGTAGGTGCTTTAATCAATTCATTGATAACATTGTTCATAGTTGGACCTTACCTAAGCATATTCAATGCAAGATCCATCGGATTATTATACACTATGCAGATTTAAGGTGATTGAATGGCTAGTATAACTGACTGTGTAAAAGAAGGATTGAAATATCCATTCAATGACATCAAAAAGCTTTTGGGCTTTGGTGGCCTGTTTGCACTAATAAGTGCAATATCAGTATTCATGAGTGTCAAATCATTTGATATATTTAGAAATACAGTACACATTGTTGAAAATACTAATGTTACTGCATCACAGTTGTCCTTTTCACAATTGCCAGCTGGCGACATCTATTTGGTAGCTGGTTTGGCTGTTATTAGCTTTATAATTTCACTGTTTATAATGGGATATCAGTATGACATTGTAAAATTTTCAATCGATAAAAAATCAGACCTTCCAGGATTTAAAGATATATTAGGTATGTTCATTAGGGGAATCAAATATTTCCTTGTAACTTTAGCATACAATATTATTCCGATAATCGTATTGGCATGCGGAATACTATTGGTAGGTGATTCATCAATATTGCCTGTTGTTATCTTAATTTCAGTGTTGTTGTTCATAATTGCATATTTCCTCCTGATTATGGCATTAAACAATATGATTGCGTATGATAGTCTTAAAAAAGCATTTGACTTTAAGGAGATAACCGGTAATATTGCAAATCTTGGATGGGGCAAATATATTGGAATAATCATATTTACAATCATTGTATATATGATTATCATGGTTGCAGTAAGCTTTGTATTGAGCTTTATAGCCGTAATTCTTGCAGCAACCATATCTAATCAGGCTATAGTCATTTCAATTGTAATTGCAGTAATTGAAGGATTATTCATAGACTCCTATGGAACAGTATTTTTCAATAGGGTTTGCGGATCAATATACAGAGAATCAATTAAAAGTTAATTAGGTGATAATTTGAACTCAAAAATATTAGGCGTTTTAGTGGCCTTACTTGCGGTCACTATGGTAATTTCGGCTGCAAGTGCAGTTGATTTGGCAAATAATTTCAGCAATGATAATTTTAAAATTAATGTTGCATCTGGTGCTGATTTCAGTGAAATGGTAAATGTTGCAGATAATGATATGAATCTGGTAGTTTTTGAAAATTCCGGTGATGGATCCAGTGATGCAAATTCAATAATTTACTTTAAAGACAATTCCGCTAACAAAAACGAAATAGATAGTTTTGTTAAAGATTTGGAAAAAAGCGGAGATAAAGTTGAAGAAACTGACAAGTATGTTGTATTAAAAAATAATCAGGATTTAGGTGATTTTGATATTGGAAACAGTCTTGACAGTATTTTTGACTTTGCAGGAAACATACTTTCATTTGGTGACGGTTTAAATGTTTCTGCAGAGGGCAGTTCAGTTTCATTTTCAGGAAATGGCTTGGAAGTTCATGATGCCAGTGGTGAAGATGTATCAATTACCCGTGAAGGCATAAGCGTTTCCGGCGAATCATCCGGGAATAACGAAACAGTCGATATTGATGCAGATACAAATATTGAAAATTCTGATTATTCACTCTATTTGAAAAATCAGGATAACAGTGCAGTCATTATCATATCTGGAAATAATATGGAACTTTTAAAAGCAATGGCTGAAACTGCAACTTTTAATGAGAATTAAACTTGTTATTCTCATTTATTTTTTTTTAATTTTTTATGGAGATTTTTATTATGGTAGACTACGTCATCGAAACAAACAATTTGTCAAAAAAATATTCCAAAAATCTGGTTGTCAACTCTGTTGACCTCCATGTTGAAAAAGGAAAAATTTATGGTCTTTTAGGAAAAAACGGAGCTGGAAAAACAACTACAATGTGTATGCTTTTAAATCTAACATATCCAAGCAGTGGGGATATACTTCTCTTTGGAAAAAATCCGAAAAGATATCCAAAAGAGGTTTATTCAAAAATAGGTTCAATTATTGAAACTCCAGGTTTTTATGAGAATCTTACAGCTTATGAAAATCTAAAAATAATTGCTAAGCTAAGAGGAAGATATAATCCAAATAACATTAAACTCGTCTTGGAAATGGTAAATCTTGATGGTGAAACATCAAAGAAATTCAAGGATTTCTCATTAGGTATGAAACAGCGTCTGGGAATAGCAGCAGCTATTATGCATAGTCCGGAATTATTGATTTTGGACGAGCCGATTAACGGTCTTGATCCTTTTGGAATCAAAGAAATCAGGGATTTGCTTAAAAGGTTATCTCATGAATTTGGAATAACAATCCTGATTTCAAGTCATATTTTAAGCGAAATTGAAAACATTGCAGATGTCATTGGATTTATGGACAACGGCGTGTTAATCGAAGAGATTACAAAAGAAGAGTTATACAGTAAATTGAATAAACATGTTGAATTTGAAGTATCCGATGTAAACTTGGCAATAAAAATTCTAAGTGATTTGGGACTTAAGGAAAATATTGACTTTACATTTGCTGATAATGGAAAAATCTGTCTATATTCAAATTTGGAGTTAAGAGATAAGTTCAATGAATTGTTTGTCAACTCCGGAATCAGTGTAAATAAAGTCAATTTGTGTGAAGAGAATTTGGAAGACTTCTTTACAAGAATTGTAGGTAATACTTGAGGTGATAAAAGATGTTAACTTTCATAGAAATGGAATTTCTAAAGCTTAAAAGATCAAACATATTCATATTAAGCTTAATTGGGGCTGTTTTGCCTCCCTTGCTAATGTTTATTGCAGTATCTGCATTTGGAGAGGGAAACACCTTTGAATTGCTGTTTACAAATGTGAACATGTACATGTCATCACTGTTTGCAGTTTTGCTTTTTGTAATAATCATTTCCTATCTTTTCGGAAGAGAATACAACGAGCACACACTGAAATCCATGCTGACAATACCAATATCTAGGGGAAAATTCATATTGTCCAAATATGTCATGTTTTTGGTTTGGATTTTGATATTGACAGTCGTTACAACCATATCAACAGCTATTTTCGGTTTTGTTGCAGGTCTTGAAGGATTTACATTAAATCTATTGTTAGATAGCTTTGCTCAACTTCTATATGCAAATGTGCTGTTGTTTTTAACATTCTCTCCGTTTGTATTCATTTCCCTATTCATTACAAATATGGTTCCTGCAATGGTTGGTGGAGCAGGCTTAACTTTAATGAATCTGATGGTGTATGGTCAAAACTGGGCACCGTTGGTTCCTTGGGTGTGTCCGTATTTGATTGCATCCGGTGAGATTGCAGAGTACAGTACCAGTGTTGTTGTCTCTTATGGAGTTATTTTGCTAACATTTTTACTTGGAATAGCTATTTCATATATCTATTTTACAAAAAAAGATGTTGCCATTTAATTTCTTTTCTTTTTTTATTAAATTTTAAGTATTATTAAATTCTAATTAATAACTATGTGTTCTATAGTAGGTCTTCAAGGTAATTTTAAAGGTAGAGATATTATTAAAATGTTAAAAACCTCTAAAAATAGGGGTCCAGATGCATCAGGAGTTTTTCTCGATGATGTTAGATTAAATATTGACTTAGACAAATTCCGTGATGACAATGATTATAATCTGGCTTTTGGCCATAACTTGCTTTCCATTTATGATTCATACGACAGACAGTCAAAGCCACAGCCGGTTTCAAGTGACAATCTTGTTTTGGTCTTTAATGGGGAACTGTACAATTTCCAGACCATGAGAAATTTCCTATCAAAAGTTGGTGTTGAAGCAGAAATTACCTCAGACGCAGAAGCTTTGATTTACCTAATCGATTTTTATTCTAAAAAACTAGACCTGCTTAAGGCAGTTCAGTCTGCCATAAGACTGATTGATGGTGATTATGCATTTGCAGTATGGGATGGTGAAAATCTTGCAATCACAAGAGATCCGTTAGGTGTAAAACCGCTGTTTTTTGCTCAAAATGATGAGTTATTTGGATTTGCATCAGCAAGACAATCCCTAAAAGAAGTTGGATTAACTGATATCAATACCTTAAAACCGGAACACATTTTATATAATGGTGAGGATATAGCTCCGGCTCAGGCAATATATGAAAAAATCTATGAAGGAGATGTATCCAAAATAGAAAAAATGCTAAGATTAAGCGTTTTAAAAAGAGTTAACGGGTTATCAGAAATTGGAGTAATATTTTCAGGTGGTCTTGACAGTTCTTATTTGGCACTTCTTCTAAAAGAGATATCAATGAATTTTCCTTTAAAGATTAAGCTTTATGCTGTAGGTGCTGAAGGTTCAAAAGATGTGGGAGCTGCAATATATGCTTCAAAATTCCTAAATTTGGACTTGGAAATCTGTGAAGTAACTGAAGAATTAATTCGTGAAAGTCTGCCTGAAGTTGTTAGTGCCATTGGTGATGATAACCTTATGAAAGTGGGTGTTGGGCTAACAACTTACTTTGCAACAAAAATGGTTGCTCAAGACGGTATAAAAGTAGCTATTTCAGGTCAGGGGGCTGATGAGTTATTTGGAGGATATAAACGATACCTTAAAAGCTTTGTTGATGGGACACTGAATTATGACTTAAGAGAGGATATGTCCAATATGTATCATGTTAATCTTGAAAGGGATGATGCATGCTCCATGCTTAACTCAGTTGAATTGAGATTGCCATTTTTAGATAAAAAGCTTGTTGAACTGGTTTTAAACATTCCTGACAACAAGAAAATTGTTTCAATGCATGATGATATGCGAAAAAGTATATTGAGAAAAATTGCTTTTGAAGGAGGTTTGGATTATGAAATTGCATACAGACCTAAAAAAGCAGCCCAATATGGGACAGGTATTGATAAGATTTTGAGAAAAAAGATTTTGAAAGATAGTGATATTAAATTATTACTTTAACTTATTGCAGTTATGTTTTCGTGTTTTTTGTGGAATAGCGAAAATGATTAAAAGTGTGGTGTTTTAATCATTTTTTTATTTCTTTTTTGAGTTTTTGGATGGTTTCTATGTTGAGTTCTGTGCCTTTGGAGATGGTTTCGTCATCAATGCCTTGTTTGATGAGATTTATTGCATCGAAAGTTTCTTCAACACATTTACTGTATCCTTCTCTTTTTCCTTCTCTTTTTCCGCTGAGGTAGGATAGGTTTACTGCTTCTTCGAAGCCGGTGATTCCGGGTTCGATTCCGTAGTCTTCTGCTTTTATGTTGTGCATTTTTTTCAGCTCCTTGATTTCTTTGTTTGTGTATGATCTTTGCAAAATTTTTTCTTGGCAATTGAGTAGTGTTTTGCGGAATTTTTCATCTGGCAAATTGGCATTTAGAGGGGCAGTTGTGATTTTTGCCATTTTTTTGTGTTTTTAAGATTGGAATAATGAAAAAAAATGATTAAAAGTGTGGTGTTTTAATCATTTTTTTATTTCTTTTTTGAGTTTTTGGATGGTTTCTATGTTGAGTTCTGTGCCTTTGGAGATGGTTTCGTCATCAATGCCTTGTTTGATGAGATTTATTGCATCGAAAGTTTCTTCAACACATTTACTGTATCCTTCTCTTTTTCCTTCTCTTTTTCCGCTGAGGTAGGATAGGTTTACTGCTTCTTCGAAGCCGGTGATTCCGGGTTCGATTCCGTAGTCTTCTGCTTTTATGTTGTGCATTTTTTTCAGCTCCTTGATTTCTTTGTTTGTGTAGAATCTTTGCAAAATTTTTTCTTGGCAATCGAATAGTGTTTTGCGGAATTTTTCATCTGGCAAATTTGCGTCTATTAAAAGCGCGGTTGCGATTTTTGCCATTTCTTTTTTCTCGCAGTCGTGTTTTGCATCAGGAAGTAATAGTATGTCTATTGCTTCGCTTTTGCTTAATGGTTTGTTGTTTTTGTTTTTGTCTTTGATTGTTTTTATAATTTTGCTTGCGTCTATTTTTTGGGTGAAGAAGAAATCTGGGTGGAAATTGACTTGTTCATCAATTTCAAGAGATCTTATTCCATGATTTGGAGGGTATGTTGCCAATACGCATGTTTTAAATGGAAGGCTGTCTTCACATTGTGTGTATGTTCTGTATTTGTACATATCTTCCATTTTTGTGTCATAGACGGGTGTTGATTGGGGTTCAATGTTTAGATTGAATTTTCCATCAACTGTGCATAGTATGTCCATGTACTTTTTGTCTTTTGCTTTTGGTATCAGTTCAACATTTTTAAATTCCACTGCGTCTGCTTGGTACCCTAGTTTTTCAAGCATTGGTGCTTTTATGTTTTTAATCATGTATTTGTAGCTTTCATCTTCCCCAGATAGTTTTTGTGTCATGAAAAAACACTCCTTTTGTGTAAATTCTGGCCAGAATTGTTTTTTCAAAATTACAGTGTAATGCTTACAATACACGATTAAATTATTGATTTAGGTTAATATATAACTCTTTTTCTTTTTTTAAGGTAAATATTGCTTTTATTTTAAAATTAACGAAGTTAAAACAATTTATTGGGGTGGAATCAATTTTTAGGTGTTTTTTTAATTTACAGGTAAATAATTTTGATAATGCAATTAATGTATTTGATATACATTAAATTAAAACATAATTTAATATAAGGGTAGGTAATCTGATTTTTGATGGTTGTTGGATTTGTAAAAATCTTATGGGTG
>CAZOYH010000037.1:4107-14669 GCA_964583995.1 uncultured Methanobrevibacter sp. | reverse complement strand
ACAAATATTGGATTTCCTGTAGGATGTTTGGTTAAATCCAATCCAGCATGTGTTTTATGAGTAATATTTGTATCATTATGCGGATTAGCTTTTTGAGTAACTTTAAAGCTGTTTGTTGTTTTTGCAGAGTAGTATTTTCCATCACCAGAGTAGTAAACTTGAACATCATATTTTCCAGATGTTAAGCCAGGAATTACAAATGTTGCTTTTCCATCTTTTACTTTTGCAGTGTATTTTTTACCGTCAACAATTATTGTTACTTTTCCTGTTGCATCATCAGGCAATTCAACTACAATGGTTTCGTCTTTACCATATATGATATCCTGAGTTGTGGAATCAATAGGTGGATGATACTTTTTAACTTTAAATGTTGTTGTATTTTTACTTGACAGGTATTTGTCATCACCAGAATAGCTTACACTAACTTGTTTGGTTCCTGCTTTAAGACCGGAAATGACGAATTCTGCTTCACCATCTTTAACCTCTGATGTGTATTTTTTACCATCAACAGTGATTGTCACATTTCCTGTAGCATCACTAGGACCTACTTTAACTTTAACAACTGCATCTTCGCCCACGTAAATGTCTTCAGCACTTGCGCTGACAGTTGAAGGCAATTTTTTAACAATGAATGTGTCACTTGTATTTACACTTGTGTAATTTTCATTACCATTATAGATTGCAAATGCAGGATATTTACCTGCAGGCAAGTTGACTAAATTCCATGTTGCTTTTCCATCATATTCTGTAGAGAATGCTTTAAGGACATCTGTTGTGGTAACGCTTTCGTTTAGAGGAACTTCGATGGTTCTTCCATAAACTGTTATGTTTACTGTTCCAGGAGCGTTAACTGTTACGTTTAGTACTTCAACTTCACCAACCCAAATGTCAACAACTTCAATTTTGATTATTGGAACTACAGGCAATACTGTGAATTTGCCGGATGTTGAATTTGGCAGGTATTTATTGTCTCCTCCATAGTCTACATCGACTGTGTAGTCTCCACCACCCAAGTTGACCACAGGAAGTGTTGCTACACCCTTATCGAGTGGGACATCATCGTATGTTACGCCAGAAACTGTAATGTTTACAGTGCCGGATGCATCAGAAGGCAGTGTAACAACAAGTATTTCATCTTCACCGTAGGTTATATTGTAGGTATTAAGATCAATAGGAGTATTTAATCTATTAACGGTTACATTATCACAAGTATAATTATTATTTGTTGTGTTAGTGTCATTTTCTGTTGAATTAATTGAAACGATATTTTCAACTATACCTTCAGAAATTAACTGAACTTTAAGAGTTAATGTCTGAGTTGAACCATTATTTAATTTTCCTATATACCAAATTGCATCAGTTGGGTCATATCTACCAGTACTTGCAGTAGCTTCAATCAAGCTTACATTATTTGATAGTTTTTCTGTGACATTTACATTTGTTGCATCGTTCGGTCCAGAATTATGGACAGTAATTACGTAGGTGATTGTGTCTCCAACATAAGCCTGAGTTACACTTACAGTTTTGTTAACTGAAACGTCAACCATCTTGATTGCAGTAATATTGTCAATAGAAGCATTATTGTCATCCGGATCTGTATCATTTTCATTGGATGTGGCAACAACAACGTTCTCAATAATGCCTTCGGAAATCACTTGAGCTTGAATAACTAATAGTGCTTCTTCCTCGACAGTTAAATCACCAACATACCACATAGCATCATTTAGAGAATAATAACCTTTTGAAGTGTAATTGGCAATCATGCGAATATGAGGGCTTAAAACTTCAGATACATTAACACCTGTAGCATTGCAAATACCGTTGTTTTGGACTCTGATTGTAAATTCGATTACTTCACCAATGTAAACTGTGTTGCCAGTAACATCTACTGTTTTGGCAATCTCCAAATCAACAGAATCCATCGCAGTGATATTGTCAATGGAATCATTATTATTATCAGGATTAGTGTCATTTTCATTGGATGTGACAACTACAACGTTTTCAATAATACCTCTTGAAATCACTTGAGCTTCGATAATTAATACAACCCAGTCATGGCTTGATAAATCGCCAATATACCACATGCCATCATTTACATCATAATAGCCCAACCAAGTATTGTTGCTAATTAACCGGAGATGAGGACTTAAAACTTCAGTTACATTAACGCCACTAGCATCACAAGGACCATTATTTTTAACTGTAATAGTAAATACAACTATATCGCCGACATAAACAATACCATCATCAACATTAACAGTTTTAGTAATTTCCAAATCAACAATAGGAAGTGCTGTGATATTATCTATAGTGTAATTATCATTATCTGGATTAGTATCATTTTCAAAGCAAATTACGCTAACAAAATTGCTGAAAATACCTTGAGATATTACTTGAGCAATAATGGTTAAGTTTACAGATTCGCCAGCATTTACATTACCAATCATCCATGAATAACCATCATAAGTACTGTTATCAGTAGTGTTGTAAGATATCATATTAATATGGGAATCTAAAGCTTCAGTAACAACAACACCGGTTGCATCAGAAGAACCGTTGTTATAAACAGTAATAGTAAATTCAATATAATCAGTTACATTGACAACAGTTACATTAACAGTTTTAATAATACCCATATCAACGTTAGTACGGGCAGTAATATTGGTAACATTAGCTTTGTTATTGGACTCGTTAGTATCTTTTTCATTGCCGAATACAGTAACGAAATTTTCAACTGCTCCGGAATATGCGACTTTAGCCACAATAAGTAAAGTCACACTATCGCCATTGCCCACATTACCAATAACCCATGTATAACCATCATAAGTACTACCATCTGAAGTAGTATAATTAATCATTTCTAAAATTGAGTCTAATGGCTCGAGTACAAACACACCAGTAGCATTACAAGGACCATCATTGAAAACAGTTACATTAAATTGAATTACATCGTTAACATCAATTTCGTTTTCAGTAATATTGACGGTTTTGACTATTCTTAAATCAACAAATGAATTTGAGACTATGATTAATTCATCTCTGTTGTTGTATGGATTTGTATCGTTTTCATAGCTTGTTACAACAACAACATTGTCAATTGTGGCTTGGCCTATCACTTCACAAACAAGAGTCAGGTTAACACTAGATCCGTTATTTAGGTCACCTATATACCATACACCCTCATTAACATCATAATAACCATATTCGGTTTCATTTTTGACTAATCTAAGGTAAGAGCCTAAATCTTCAGTTACATTAACTCCTGTAGCATTGGAAGGACCATTATTGTGAACAGTTATTGTGTATTCAATATAATCGGTTACATTGACAACACCTGAAGTAATATTGGATGTTTTAGTGATTTCCAAATCGACAACAGGTAATGCTGTGATGTTATCAATAGTATCATTATTGTTAGATGTATTTGTATCATTTTCTGTGCTGTTTACACTGACAAAGTTAGAAATTATACCGTCTGAAATAACTTTGGCCTGAATAATCAAAGTTACATTTGTATTTTTTTCTAAGGTGCCTATGTGCCAAATGCCTTCATTAACGTCATAATAACCTATCCATGTACTGTTGTAGGTCATTTCAAGATGAGGGCTTAAAACTTCACTGACTGTGACATTTGTAGCATCACAAGGTCCGTTATTTATAACAGTTATTGAAAATTGAACCACATCAGATACATTAACAACACTGCCTCCGAATGTGACCTCTTTAATAATCTCCAAGTCAACAACAGGCAATGCAGTGATATTATCTATAGTATCATTGTCATTGTCAGGATTGGTATCATTATCATAAGTAACAACACTGACAAAATTGCCGAAAATGCCTTCAGATACAACCCTAGCTACAATAGTCAAGTTTATAGGTTCACCCACATTTACATTACCCACATTCCATGAATATCCGTCATAAGTACTGTTATTGGTAGTATTATATGATACCAGTTCAAGGTGTGTGTCTAAAGATTCAACAACAATAACACCTGATGCATTACATGGACCGTTATTGTAAACTGTAATATTAAATTCAATTAAATCGCTGACATTTACAACACCTGTTGTTATATTAACTGTCTTATTAACACCCACATCAACGTGAGCAAATGCAGTGATATTTGTGATGTTATCATAATTATTGGACTCATTAGTATCGATTTCATTACCGAACACTATAACGAAATTCTCAATTTCTCCTGAATATGCAACTAGAGCAGTAATGACCAGAGTTACGTTGGTACCACTTGCCAAATCACCAATAACCCATGTATAACCATCATAAGTACTACCATCGGAAGTAGTGTAATTAATCATGGAAAGGCGAGGACTTAAAGGTTCCTGTACATATACTCCTGTAGCATTACAAGGACCATCATTGAAAACAGTTACATTAAATTGAATAGGCACATTAACGTCAATTTCGGTTGTATTAACATTTACAGTCTTAACAATTCTCAAATCAACGATTGGATTTGAAACTATAATCAGTTCATCTCTGTTATTGTAAGGATTTGTATCGTTTTCATTACTGGTTACAACAACAACATTATCGATTGTGCCGTTGCCGATTACTTCACAGACAAGAGTCAAATTAACAGTAGCACCGGCAGTTATGTTTCCAATATACCATATGCCATCAGTTAAATCATAATATCCATAATCAGTCATGTTTCTGACTAATCTAAGGTATGAACCTAAATCTTCAGTTACATTAACACCAGTAGCATTGGAAGGACCATTATTGTGAACTGTAATAACGTATTGAATATAATCGGTTACATTGACAACTCCTGAAGTAATATTGGATGTTTTAGTGATATTCAAATCAAGAGCGTCAGCTGAAATGATATCATCAATAGTATCATTATTGTTAGACATGTTGGTATCGTTTTCATTACTGGTTACAACAACAAAGTTGGAAATTACACCTTTTGATATAACTCTACAGTCAATTGTTAAAACGGCAGTTGATCCGTTGGTTAAAGAACCTATGTACCATACACCTTCACGCACATTATAATATCCATATTCAGTATAACTATTAGTCATGGTAAGATGTGAATTTAAAACCTCACTGACGGTAACATTTGTTGCATCACAAGGTCCGTGATTTGTTACAATTATTCTAAATTCAATTTCATCAGTTACATTGACAAAACTGCCACCTTTGGTTACCTCTTTGATAATTTCCAAATCAACAATGCTTAAAGCTGTAATATTATCAATTGTATCATTATTGTTGGAAGTATTAGTATCATTATCTATGGATTTTACAACAACAGCATTTGCAATTGTGCCGTTTGAAATTACTCTAGCAACAATAGTTAAATTTACTGTTTCTCCAGCATCTAAACGACCAATTACCCAAGTATACTTATCATAAGTACTGTTATTGGTAGTATTATATGATACCAAATCAAGATGTGAATCTAAAACTTCCTCAACAAAAACACCAGAAGCATTACATGGACCGTTATTGTGAACAGTGATGTTAAATTCAATCAAGTCAGTTACGTTAACATATCCAGTCACATTAACTGTTTTAATAATGTTCACATCAACATTAGCTATTGCTGTGATATTGTCAATGGAATCATAGTTATTTGTATAGTTAGTTTCATTTTCAAATCCGTAAACAGTTACTTCATTGGAAATATTTCCGGAATATATTACTTTAGCGATTATTGTTAAAGTTACATTTGCACCATTTGCCAGAGTACCGATATCCCAAGTGTCTCCATGATAGATACTGCCGTCAGAAGTTTCATAAGAAATCAAATCAAGGTGACTATCGAGAGCTTCACGCACATAAACACCTGTAGCATTAGACGGACCATAATTGAATACTGTAATAGTGAATTTGATTTCATCAAGTACATTAATAGTACTTCTTGTATCATTAATCTCTTTTATAACATGTAAGTCAGTGATAGGCACTGCAGTGAAGTTATGTGCAGTAGCTTCATTATTGGTAAGATTTGTGTCATTTCCATCACCATATACCCAAACAGTATTAGTAATAGGACCCATATGAATTACTTCAGCGATTATTGTTAATGTTGCAGTTTCATTTATAGCCAAATCACCGATATACCATGTGCCATTTGTTAAATTATAGTTACCATGATCTGTCTCATTTTTAATTAATCTTAAATATGGACTTAAGTTTTCAGTTACATAAACTCCAGTAGCATCAGACGGACCGTGGTTTGTTACATTAATTGTGTATTTGATTACATCAGAAACATTTACCACATCTGCAGTTACATTAACAACTTTTGTTATATCCAAGTCAACATATGGAAGTACTGTGAATAAAACCCAATCAGTATCACCAGTGTGATTTATATCACCTGCAAATGAAGCGGATACGTTATAATCACCTAAAGGTAATGCAGATATGTTATCCCTAGTCCAAGTACCATTAATCACTTCAATTTCAAAGGTTGTATTGTAAGGACCAGTGATTTCCAATGTAACATTTCCAGTTATATCACCCCAAGCTCCATCAGTTAATGATATGAGAATTGTTTGATTTTGATTGTAATAAATTGGATCGTGAACATAAACTTTAACAAGACTGCTGTTGGACATTGTTTCTCTTAAATAAGTATAATATCTGTCAGGTTGATGAGTATAAGCAAAGTAATATGTTTCGCCGTCTTCTGCATCGAAAATGTATTTGAACCTGCCGTTTGCATCAGTTACTACAACACTTTCATTGATTTTTTCACCGTCGCCGTTAAACATTTCAACAGTTACGTTTATCCATACTTCACGGTCGCTTTTTACAGGGATTGAATCAGTGACATTTATTCCGTTGACACCCCAATAGGTTACATTGTTACATTTGATGCTCACTGTATTTTCTTCATCCCATATTGCATTTAATAAATTATCATATCCAACAAAGATAGCACTTGTATAATTGTTACCGTCTTCATCAACACCGACTGCCTTTTCAATGAATTCTTTTGAATTTGCTTGGTTGTCAAGAAGTGTGACATTTGTTAGCTCAAAGAATGTGACAGTATAAATTGCAGAACCTTGGAATGCTGTATTGTTAGTTAAATTGGAGTTTCTGATATAACTTACTCCGTTGTGATTGCGGTAAATGGCTCCACCTTTTTCTTCAGCAGTGTTGTTCATTAAAGTAGAATTATCAATGAAGAAATTAACTTTTTCCACATAGATTGCTCCCCCTCTTTTAGCACTGTTTAATTCGAATGTGGAATTGAATATTGTATCCGCACCACTTCTGCCGTAAAGCGCACCTCCATCAAGAGCAACGTTTCCAGTAAATGTAGTTCCGTTTATAGTTGTAGTTCTATCAGTAAATACAGCTCCACCTAAATCAGCAGTGTTATTTTCAAATGAAGAGTCATAAAGATAACCTGTTCCACTGGATAGCCAATAGATAGCTCCACCGTAAGAGGTTCCGTCATCAGTTGAAGCACGTGAACCTATTACTGTAACATTGGTCATGTTTACACCATTATAGTAAATTGCACCACCTTTTATAGTGCCTTTGTTTGTTGAAGCGATTGAATCAACAATATATACATTTTTCAAGTTATTAATGGAAGATGAGTAAATAGCTCCCCCATCTGCAGCATCATTAGTAGATGTATTAGTAACATTGGTTCTGGAATATTCAATGAATATATTTTCAACAGTAGGGGAACTTCCAGTCCAATAGATTGCACCACCTTGACCGTTTGCAAGAGTGTTTGAAATAGTTGCATTAATTAATGTACCTGAAGAACCTGACCAGTAAATTGCGCCTCCGCGAGTATTCATTCTTACAGATAAAGCTTGTGAATCATCAATATTAATGTTAGTTAAAGTGTTATTAGTTCCGCTGACGAAAATAGAACCACCATAATTGGTTCTCCAAACGCTTGAATCATCTATAATTGTAGATGAAGTGGTTATAGTAACATCATTTAAAATACAGTTTGCACCAGACAAATCAATTGCACCACCATTAGCAGTTCTAGATGTTCCAGTAGTATGTGCTGATGAATTAAATATGGTGACATTATTGAAATAACCATTATTTCCTGTCCAGCATATTGCTCCTCCATAACCGTCATTTGTTGCAACATTTTGTATTGTAACATTAATTAAGGAAGAATCTGGACTTGCCATTGAAATTGCTCCACCGTAACTTCTATTACATGTTGAATTTATTATAGCGCAGTTTGAAATTGTGATGTTTCTGTCACTGGCACCTATTTGAATTGCACCACCACTTTGAGCCCATGAATCTCCCACATCACAGTAGGTATTGTAAATGTAACAGTGGTCAATTGTGGAATTGGTACCGCCAGGACTGCCTGAACCTGCTTCTTTCATCAATATTGTTCCACCACTGTGAGTTGCTGAATTTCCATCAAATGTATTATTAAATATTAAACAATGAGTCATTTGATTTGCAATAGCACCACCGTGTTTTCCGGCTGTATTGTTATAGAATTGGGAATTTGAAATTGTGAAATTTAAACTGTTACCGTTTTTATCCCCAGTGTATAAAGCTCCACCGTCAGCACTTGCATAGTTATTGATAAACAAACAGTTATCGATGACACTGTCCAATGCGTGGAACCAATCGATAGCACCACCGTGGTGTCCTGTAGCAGTGTTGTTAATAAAGACAGAATCTTTAATTAAACCACCGGAACCGATTTCTCCATTACCTGCAGTCCAGTAAATTGCACCACCACCAAGTCCAGAACCATTACAGTTGTTGAAAGTGAAAGTGGATCCTATAATTGAATCGTCTCCGTGACCACCATCCCAGTTAATTGCTCCACCATACCAGCGAGCATCATTATGGTCGAAGTAGGAGTAACGTACAGATGCATTTTGACCTGAAAGATCCATTGCACCACCACAACCTGAACCTTGACCAGTACCATAAGCAATGTTGTAAGTTAAATTACAGTCAGAAATGAGAGTATTAGCACCAGTAACTTTAATTGCACCTGCAGTTGATGCAGTGTTATTGAATAAGTTACTGTTGGATATAAGAGTATTTTCACCACTGATTTGAATTGCTCCTGCAACAGATGCTGTATTGTTATCTAAATTACAGTAAGTAACAGTGGTATTTTCTCCATTAATATTGATTGCACCACCAGTATTCGCATGAGATAAAGTGAAGTTGGAATATGCAACGGTAGTTCCTACATCAGCTATACTGATTGCACCACCCTCTGCTTTTGCAACACAATTATTGAATGATGAACGAAGGATATCTGAAGATTCCCCATCTACGTAAATAGCTCCACCATGATTACTGTTAAAGTTCTCAAAAATGGAATCCTGTATTGTAGCGTTATGTCCCTGAATAGAAATAGCTCCACCATAATCTCTAGATGAGGAATTTGCAAATGTGGATGTAGTGATTATAACCCTATTTCCTTCCATGAAAATTATTCCACCATTACCTGCATAACTGTTGTTGAAATATGATCCTTGAATGTTTGTTCCCTCACCGGAACTTATATAAATTGTTCCTCCACGAGCATTGGCACTGGCAACCCTATTATCATTAAAATTAGAGTCTATAATGTTATTATATGAACCAGCCATATAAATGGCACCACCACCATAGGTTGAAGAAGTACCTGAAGCCTTACATTTCTCGAAATTGCTTTCTATAATGGTTGTACCTCCTCCTGCTACATAAATAGCACCACCACTATAGCTTGCTTCACAACTTGTGATATTTGAATATTTAATTACAGCACCCCAAGCGGTAAGATAAATAGCTCCACCATAATTAGCGCTACTTTTATTGAATGTGGAATCTTCAATTATCGCATTGTTACCGAATACGAATATGTCTCCACCACTTTTAGCTTTACAATTATCGAAATTAGAACCGTTAATAACAGTGTTTGCCCCTTGGATACAGATAGCACCACCATACTCTTCAGCAGTGAATAATGTGAAATTGGAATCTAAAATAGTGGCATATTCACCAGATACATAAATAGCAGCACCCCATTGAGGTGATTGGGCTTTATTAGTTCCTGTAGGTTTAAAAGTGACACTGCGGTTAAAATTAGAATTATTAACAAGAGCATTAGTACCACTTATATAGATATCTCCACCATAATATGCAAAACAGTCTTGGAAATCACATTCTGTAACAACTGCGTTTTCACCACTGACCTGAATTGCACCACCTTGTGCGAATTTGTTTTCTGCTTTACATCTTGTGAAATTTGAAAGGGAAATTGAAGCGTTAGCACCGTTTACAAAAATTGCACCACCATAGTATAGCTTGGATGTGCAGTTATCGAATACATTTTTGGTAATGTTGGTGTTTACACCCCAAACTGAAATTGCACCACCATAATTGATTGTAACGCCATATGCAAAGTCAGAGTTTGAAATGGTTGCATCATTACCATCAACATAAATTGCACCACCTGAACCTCCTGTTTTGCCTTTGTCTGATCCGGTGTTATATCTGAATAATGAATTGTCTATAGTGGCCACATTACCTTCAACATATATTGCACCACCGATATATGCTTG
>CAZOYH010000037.1:0-4007 GCA_964583995.1 uncultured Methanobrevibacter sp. | reverse complement strand
GTAAGACAGATTGTTCCACCTCTGGAACTGGAGTCATTATAACTGATACCCTTATTGTTGGTACATGTGATATTGTACATTAAACCATTATCACCTTGCCAGAATATAGCACCACCATCATCTTTAGCAATGTTATTTGTGAAAGTAGAATTATACAACTTACAATTTATACCGTTTACATATAGTGCAGCACCATCTTTTGCACCAGACTTTTCAAAAGTACAATCAATGATTTGTGTTTCATTACCGATGACATACAATGCACCACCATTATTAGTAGCATTACAACCACTAAAAGTAACATCCCTAATAATCACATCATTACCAGTAGCAAATATAGCACCACCATCAACCTTAGATGAATCCTTACCATCATCCATATAAGCATAACAATTAGTGAAACTAGACTGTGAAAGAGTAACATTACCACCAGTTAGACAAATTGCTCCACCTCTAGTACTTGAAGCATTGTAACTGATACCCCTATTGTTGGTAGAAGTAATATTATATATCACACCATCATTACCATCCCAGTATATTGCACCACCATCATCTTTAGCAATGTTATTTGTGAAAGTAGAATTATACAACTTACAATTTATACCGTTTACATATAGTGCAGCACCATCTTTTGCACCAGACTTTTCAAAAGTACAATCAATGATTTGTGTTTCATTACCGATGACATACAATGCACCACCATTATTAGTAGCATTACAACCACTAAAAGTAACATCCCTAATAATCACATCATTACCAGTAGCAAATATAGCACCACCATCAACCTTAGATGAATCCTTACCATCATCCATATAAGCATAACAATTAGTGAAACTAGATTGGGATATAGTAACATCTGAACCTGTAAGACATATAGCACCACCTCTAGTACTGGAAGTATCATTATCATCTTTACTTATACTAATACCTCTATTGTTGGTGGAAGTAATATTATATATTATACCATTACTACCTTCCCAGTATAATGCACCACCATCATCACCAGCGACATTATCTAGGAATTTTGTATTATTGACACTAACCCCATTTGAGTTGATGTAACATGCACCACCATCTCCAATAGAATAAGAATTTTTGAAAGTTGAAAAATCTATTGTAGAATGACTATCACTATCACCCATCATATAAATTGATCCACCGGCCTTTGCATAGTCATTGTCGAAAGTTGTCTGGTTGATGTTTGCAATACCGTCAATGAACAATGACCCTCCATTCAAGGATGCATTGTTATATGAAAAATTAGAAAGTGTAATTGCAAGTGAAGATGCACCAGTATATATTGCACCACCATTTAAAGCAACATTGTTTTTGAAAGTTGAATTAATGATAACTGACTGTGAGGTAAAACTGTCAGTAACTAGGAATATTGCACCACCATTATAGGATGCGAAATTATTTGAAAAAGTACAGTTTATAATTTCAAAACTAGATCCTGAATCAACATAAATTGCTCCACCATCACTAGCATTACCATTAGTAAATATTATATTTTGTAAAATTACACGAGCGTTATTGTTAATTTTAAATATGGCTACTTGATTTGAAGCATTTAATGTATGACCTTTTCCGTTTATGGTTATACTTTTATCAATGGAAATTCCATCGGTTCCCACAGTGGAAATATCACTGTCTGAAAAAGTATAATCACTATCCAATTCAACAGTTCCATATTCAGGTATGGAATCATTGTTGATTACCTTATCCAATTGGTCAAATGTCTCTTGACCATCTCCTAGAATGTTTTGTTGAACATTTGCAACTTCAGATGTGCTTTGATCTGTGACATTATCGGATATGTCACTTGCAGATACAAATGATACTGCTGCAAATAACACCAGAGTCATGCAAATTATTACAACTATTTGCTTTATATTAATACTATTACCTCAATTTTATCATTAATTCAAATTTCATGTAAATCTAGGAGTGGGTATAATAATATATTAATATAAGATAATCCCCATATATAATGTTTTTCTTTACAATAATCAAAAAATAATTAAAAAATATTTAATAAAATAATTAAAAAAATGAATTATTTTTAATTATAATCTTTTATTAAGAAAATTGTCTTTCAAAATTCAAAAATTGGATAAATAGTATTCATTCTACAATAGAAAGAACAAAACATTAAAATAAAAAAAATAAAAAAAACTAAACAATAACCATAAAAAATGAGATAAACTGAATGGATATTTTGAAGTCAAAAATTAAATGAAAAATAAATGCAACAATAAGAACAAATTTTAAACAAAAAGCTTTAAAAAAAATATACAATATACAAAAAATAGTTAAAAAAAGAAGTAAAAAAGTAATCCTATTTGATTACTTTACTTTTGATAATTTCCACTCTTTTAAGAGGGTAGATTTTTTTAGCATTGTGGTAAATTTCAGATGCTAATTTACCATTAACAACAACTCTTACTAAATCATCAAATGATCTTTCAGCAGCTGCTTCAACAAGTAAATCTTCAATTACTTTTCTCATGTATCTTTGTTGGGAAGATTTAGCTCTTCTGATAGTTACAGCAAGTACTTGAAGTTTGATTTTACGGTCATCTTTGGTTTTAACTACTGCAGAAGCATCGATTCTGGAAGTTCCTCTTCTAATCATACTTCTTACATAATCAGTAGTGGTTTTGTGTCCGGTGAATTTAGTGTTTGCAACTTCACCTGCAACATTATCAATTTCAAACCTGAGTTTGATGTATTGTTTTGAGAAGTCTCCGGTTAATTCTCTCATAGTAACTTCTACGCCTCTTCCAATGAGAAGTTCTGGATCTTTTGCTGGAGTTTCTCCAATTTCTTTGTCTTCAAAGTTCACTGGTGTTTTAATAGTATACCAGGACTTTTCTTTCCATGTATCACGTACTCTACGTCTTGATTTTGCTTTTGCCATTATATCAACCGTTTAAATTTAATAATTTATTATATATAGTAATTTAGCGTTTCGCCATTTAATTTTAAAATAGTCTTAAAACTTGTAGTTTACAAAATACTACACAAAATAAACTGTAAAAATGATTTTAAATAAGTATAGATTTACAATCGTTTATTCGACTATTGTGAGTTTTACTCACTTGATTTAAAGAAATATTTGTAATAAAGTTTTATTTTTTTAAAACCCGCCCATAAAGGTTATATTTACTTATTTTATTCATGATATATAAAGATTATTGAATTTTTAAAAATAAGACAAAATTTTTATGAAAAATAAAAAAATAAAATTTCGACCAAAATTCAACATTTTATAAAAAATGAATATTTGGCCCTAAAATTTGAAATAGAGCTTTTAAAATCGATTTTATAAAAGTTACAATAGAATGTATAAAAGTTTACAATATAAAATTTTTACACTTTCAAGAAAAAATTGAATTCATTTAGAAAAACTGATTAAAATCTATTAAATTACATAATATTGATAAAATTGTATTTAAAATAAAAAAATTACATTATAAATCATTGAAAATTAAATTTAAATAGTTTATGAAGTATATAATAAAAATAAGAAAATTTAAGAGGTTTATAAATGTCAGAATTTCAAGAAGATATGATATTTAAAAATGTTAATGAGGAAGATGCAAGAATACTTTTAGATATCATAGGCAAAAAATCCAAAAAAGTCAAGATAATGACAAAAGAGTTACGTCAGATTGATCCAACAACATATGTACCCGATATTATTTTAGAACTTGATGATGAAATACTGATTATTGAACTTCAATCAACCAAAGTCAGGAAAAGACATCATAAACGATTCCACATATATGTTGCATTAAAATATTTTAATTTTGATAAAATAGGCAAAGAAGTTAATTTATGCGTTTTTACAACTGCAGAAGAATCCAAAAAAATCTCATTATACGTAAACAAAGATAATAATTTCCAATACGAAGTCATTAACTTAGCCGATTATGATAGTAGTGAAATTATTATAGTATTTTACGAAATGTTTACCCCAAAAAATTTCATCACCCAATTTTCAT
>CAZOYH010000036.1:0-14685 GCA_964583995.1 uncultured Methanobrevibacter sp. | reverse complement strand
TTAAATCATTGTCAAATATTTCCATTTTAAAACCTTACTTTAAAATATCTAATAAATTTATATTTTTATCTCCAAGTTTTCCGTCAAAATTACCTGCAGATATTCCAACAACTCCTTCAAATTCTAATGCTGCATCAATACCTGCTTTAACAGCTTCATTCATTGCATCTTCACTAATGGCATTGATTACAACTTCAGGAATATAATTTACACCATCAGGAACTTTAGAAATACCTCCTAAAGACTCCTTTAAAGACGGACAGTAAAAATGATTTGTGGTCGGTCCGATTTCAGGATAGTTTGTTTCTGGTTTGGAAGCCGCTGAACAAATATCAAATGGAGCTGTTGCACCTTCAACATTCATTATTGCATCAATAATGGCTTCACCAGCATCTAATACAGCTTCAGGAGTAGCACATAGATACCAGAAATTACCTCCCATGATACCATCATTAATTTTGAGTTTTTCTTCAATCTGGAAATCCGGAACTGCAATTGGAACATTTATCATTCTTCTTCCATATTCCTCTACAATCCATTCATAGCCATCACCACAATGGCCAACACTATCCATCATTTCAATATAATCGTCACTGTCATCATCAGCATAATCGAAAATGCGAGTAAATGGTTTTACTAAAATATCCTGCCTTAATCTGTATGATAATTCAAATTCAAATTTTTTCACATTGTCTCCATCCAACCAATATTGCACTATGGCACCAAATCTACCATCAGGAGTTTGTGATTCATCTAAAAAGCCTTCCACTCCACCTTCAACTCTTCCAATAACGGCACTTGGAGTTGAAGTTGAATCATATGCTGCTCTTTTTACAATCGCTTCTGTAGGTCCTGTAATTAAAGCCCTAACATATTTACCTTCAAAAGCTTCAAAGAATGTATCTTCTACTTTTTCATAACTCATTTAATCACCCAATTATCCCAATTCACCTATATCCTGGCCACGAATATTATTTCTCATTTCTTTACTTTCTTTCAATATATTTTCAAAGTTTTTCTCAGTTATTATCTGTATTATTGGATAGTCATTGCTGCTGAAAGTTGAGAAAAACTTATCTGTAATTTCTAAATCAACATCATAATTCTTGAAAAGTTTTTTCAAATCATCATATTTATTGTAGTCATTAATAAATTCTAATACTTTACTTTTATCATAACTGACATAAATATCTGCAATTACTGCAGTTACACATGCGCTTGGAGATACTATAGCAATTTCTGCTACTTTTAGAGGATATTCATTTCCATTAAAGGATATGCTTACACCATTGTTTTTATGTGCAAACTCTAACGGTTCAACATCAGTTATGCTGTCACCAATGTAGAGAATTTCACCAACATTAATGTTATCCCTCTTTATTATTTCATCAATTGCTAACTTTTTACCTTGCCCCCCAACAACTTCAACATCTTTGATATTTTCATAAAAACCCATCTTTTTGATTTGGTTAAAGAAAATATCATCAAATAACTCATAGTCACTAGGATTTTTTAATATTGACTCCTTAAACTCCATGATTTTTTCATTTTCTTGTGATGTTAAAGTAAGGTTATCTAGATTGACCTTTGTGTAAAATGTATTTTTAAATGGTACTTCCATATAATTAGATACTGCTTCAATATACTGGCCATAACTGGTACTGACTATGTAAGTATTCATCGCATTCTTCAAGTAACTTAAAAGGAATTTTGAATCATTTACTGCATAAATATGATTTTGTGAAAAATCAACCAAATCTTCATTTTTTAGGTTTTCCTGAATGAAGAATGGTAAAATTAATTTTAAGGTATTTCCAGCCTTATAATTTTCCTTTTTTACAACATCTGCCAAATAATCATCATACAAACTAAGGATTTTAAATAATTCCCCACCATTTTCAATGAAATGCTCTGCTAACTCAAAAGCATTATCATTTAATGTTAATGGCCCTTCACAATCTGTAATGAATGATTTTTCAAACATTGACTCACCTAAAGTTAATAATTCTAATTGCATCAAGTGGACAAATTGCCTCACAATTTCTACAATAAATACATTTTTCCTCATCAAAGTCTATTTTATCATCATTTAATGTTAAAGCATTAGTTGGGCAGTTTTTAACACAAATTGCACAAGCCTGACATTTGGTACTTGAAAGTGAATAATCACCCTGTCTTTGATAGTGCAAGTAAGATCTTGCATAGTATAAATCAGTGTCTTTACTGTAGAAGTAATCATCATATGCTCCAATCGCATCGAATTTACAACGTTCCACACATTTTCCACAATATATACAATCATCTGTAATTTCAATTGGACTTGGTCCATTTAATTTTATTGCACCTACCGGACATACATTGAAACAGTCCCCACACGCAATACATTTTTTATCATAAACCTCAATATTTCTGTCCATCAAATAAGAACCAAACAGTTTGGAGAACTTATCAATCTCAATACTTGTATCCAGACTGATTTTTAACTCTTTCTCCATCATGTCATTTACCTTACATTCAATGAAGTTTTCAAAGTTTTGATCATCGAATTCCAAAGCGATGGATTTGCCTACCTTTTCTAAAACTTTATTTAAACTTATCAAATCAAGGGACAATCTTTTAATATCATGGTCAATAATTCCTGATACGATATCAAATGATTTTATCTCACTATACATTTTATAAGCTTTTTTACGTGAAGAATACTTAATTGCTGTTGACGGACAGGAATGCATACATTCCTCACATCTAGCACAGTATCCTGGATTAATATAAGGCAATTTATTTGTACGGGCAACATTAATTGCACCAGTTGACGGACAAACCCTTGTACATGTCATACAACCAATACATTTGTCCTGATTGATGACAACAGCTTTACCTCCTTTAACAGTTTTAGGAAGCAGTTGACCGTATTTAATCGCATCAGTCGGACATACTCTAAAACAATATCCACAACGGACACAGGTGTCCTTGTCTATCTCGCTGTGAGGTTCCTGTTTTCCATCAGCCACAATATGTATGGAACCGTTTTTACATGCTTGAACGCAGGCTCCACATGCTTTACATAGTTTGACATTAATGTTTGGAACATTTTCTTTTAAAGGAGGATCCATATGAACATCAAGAGATATTGCATCATGCGGACATGCGTTACGACATAATACGCAGCCAAAGCATGTATTTTTTATTTTAACAAGACCGTCATCATCATCCATGTAGATTGCATCAATTGGACAGGAGTTTAGACACGGTTTATCCTTACATTCAGCACATCTGGTCTGGTCAATTAAATAATCCACATCAACATGCCTTAATGGTCTTGGTGTTTTAGTATAACTATCTATCATAACACTCACTCCATGAAAATATTCTCATTTAGATTTGACGCTTTAACGGTCGTATGAATAATTTTATCGTCTTCAAGTGAAAATTTAGCAATGAAATATTTAATTACTGAGAATGGACATGTCTGATAACAGATACTGCAGCGCAAACATCTGCTTTTATCCCGTACAATAGTATCTTCTTTTTCATCAAAGGAAATACATTTTGTCGGACAGTCCGGAATACATAGTTGACATTTTTTACATTTATCCTTGTCCCAATCAATAATTCTAATTTTAAGCCTATTTACTGCATTACTTATAATTTCCAATGCAATTTCATCGTCAGGAATGATTTTTAATGCATCATCCCAAATATCTGAAAGAGGCACCTCATATTGTAAGAGCCCATCTTTTTCCAGTGCCCTTAAATCTTCCTCTTTAGTATTAATGTAATCTTCAAGGTAATTAACGCATAGAAGTATTAAATCTTTTTGATCCTGCAGATTATCAACAAATACTCCTTTCATTGCACCGTTTACCGGACAAACATCAAGACAATCCCCACATGAAATACATTTAAGCTGGTCTACAACCATTTTACCATCTACAATGCTAATTGCCTCAACAGGACACTGTTTCATGCATTTTTTACACTTAATACATAAATAATCATCAACAATGTATTGTCTTTTTGATGGAATGATGTTGAATTCAGGAAGAATTAAATGGTTTAAGCCACATTCCAATGTTTTAGGCTCAGTCGGGCAAACTTCTGCACAAAAACCGCAACGGATACAAGCACCAGGAGTAATAACAGGATATGTTAAACCTTCTCCGGTTTCATCATCTTTTTCTCTCACTATTTTTATTGCATTTGGAGATGGGCATGAAACTGTACAGGCTCCACAACCAATACAATATTGTTTATTTACTTTAGGGAAATCTCTAAATCTTTCTGGCTTTTCAGCAATTTCTGGAGAAGTTTTTGCATCAGCAAATGCATCAGTCCATGCTTTTCTTGCAAAATCATAAATATACCATATTAGAGATGACATCATATCACCTCATAAAAGTCTTTAATGGATGTTTTTCCATGTTCATTAGTTATTGCCACTCTTTCTGCACATGCAACACAAGGATCGCTTGTAGCATAAGTTGCAACTGCATCTGCAACAGTTGGAACATCACGAATCATATATTTGGCACAGGAATCCATATTAGGAATACTTGGAGTCCTGATTGTGATATTTTTGATTAGATTACCATTAGTTTCAATCATATATGTTACTTCTCCACGAGGAGCTTCGTTTTTGCGCATTGCATAACCTGATTTTAAATCAACAGGAGTACGTACTTCACCATCAGGTATATTTTCAATGGCCTGTCTGATTAAACTGATTGATTCTGGAATCTCATCAAAACGTGTTAATGTTCTTGCATAATTATCACCTTCACTACGCCTAATCACTTTAAAATCAAAGTGATCATCATAGGTATAGTGACCTTTTCTGTAATCTTCCTTAATTCCGGAAGCTCTTCCGATAGGACCCACAGCACGCCCTTTAATAGCTTCTTTTTTTGTCATTAAACCTATACCTTTACATCTTAATGCTAAAGCAGGACCTTCAGCGAATAACGCACGGGTTCTTTCAAATTCCTCTTCAATTTTATTGAGGTTTTCAAGAATTGGTTTGAAGTGACGTTCATCAGCATCCATTCTGACTCCACCAACTACATTCCATCCCATATTGACTCTGTTTCCTGTTAACAGCTCAATTGAATCCATTGCGTATTCCCTTAATTCCAAAACACGCATGAACAATGTTTCATGATCCATTGATTTGAAGAATGTGGAATTTCCAAGCAAGTGGCTTTGGATTCTGTCAAGTTCATTTGTAATGACTCTCAGGAATTGTGCTCTTAGCGGAACATCAACATCGGAAATTTGTTCGATTGTTTCTGCGAATGTCTGTGTGTGTTCATATGAACAGATACCGCATACACGTTCTGAAAGGTAAATTCCTTTTTGCCAAGTTTGACCTTCAATTATCTTTTCAATACCTCTGTGAACATAACCGTATTCAATTTCTGCCTTAACAACACGTTCACCTTCAGTTTGCAGTTTTAATCTGATAGGTTCTTTTAAAGACGGATGAATCGGACCAATAGGTACTATCATTGTCTCTCCCTCCCTCTATCAGCAATAGCCTGTGGACCAACAGCCAAAATAGCCTCCAGAATTTCACTAGGTCTTGGAGGACATCCTGGAATTTCTGCAGCCACTGGGATGAAATTGGATGCCGGTGCATGTACATGACCACCTTCCTGATTAAATACATCGCCAGAAACCGGGCAGTTTCCTACAGCTACTGCTATTTTTGGTTCAGGAGCTTTATCATAAATTCTTTTTAAATTATCGACCCATTGTTCTGTAACTGCTCCAGTCAACAATAGGACATCAGCTTCACGAGGATTATTGTGAACATAAATACCATATTGCTCTAAATCATATCTTGGAGATAATAATGCAACACATTCTACATCACATCCATTACATCCCCCACAATTTACGATACAGACATGAATTGAGCTTTTTCTCACAACATCCCTAATAGCGTCTAACATTGTACTCCCTCTTAATTTTTATAAATCAAATAAACATTAAATTTTAGCTTCTTTTTTTAATAATTCAAATAATTCTAATTTTCCTTCTTTTAGTGCATCTTCATAAGATTTGCCATTTTTGACTTCCTGAACTAATTTATATTTTAAATTTTTTCCTTCTTCTCTAGGAATAATCTCTAAAGTATCTATAAACCAGCATAATCTTAAATCAGCATTGAATTTTTGATACAGGCAAATATCCTGTGCTGATTCAAATGTTGCATGCAATGCTTCAAGAGAATCCATATCCAACAGTTCAAATAAAACATCTTCAAATTCCTCAACAGTACAATTGAATTCACGAGAAAGTGGAACTATAATATCTCTCTGCCATGCATAACTTTTAACAATTCTTTTCTGCATTAATTTTAATTTAGCATCACTATCCATCATAACCACATCATACTGTTAATTTCAATGTTAAATACACAATAACTGCAATTATCAAACCTATAGCAGTTTCTTTCCTACCATATCCAGGTCGTTCACCCATTACAAATCCACCAAGAAGAAAACCCACCGCAGATAAAATAACATTACCAGAATTGAATGCTAAAAACCATCCGAAAATTGCAATTACCAGTGCTATTATATTTACATCAGTTACTGCAACAAAAGGTTCGCCATGTTGTTTGTAACTATAGAGCAAACCCAGAATGGATCCAACAGCAAATGCAAGTATATAAATCATATAATCTAACATAATATCTCCTACATCGGTTTATAAAGCAATATGAATGAACAGATTATTGCTATAAGTGTTATAACAAAACATATTTTCTCTATACTTTCAATTTTATGTGAAAAGTTGCCTTTAGCCATCAATACGAATAATGCCAAGATAATTCCAATAATCACTATTGGAGCTAAAGTAGTTGAGTGGAACACTGTTGCTAAAATACCAACAACTATAATGCCAATAGCAACTAACGAAGTCAAATAAACAAGTACATCCTCACTATTCATGCTACCACTCCAATAAATATCATTAGAATTGTTCCAAAGAAGCAAATTGCCCCAATTGTAATCTGAGTCATGACTGAATGATTCGGACTTAAAAGCGGAGTAGTCGCATTAATAAATCCTGTAATAAATGTAATTACAATCATTCCAATTAAATAACCTACTGCTGTTAACGGACCGAAGAATATTGTTAAGAATACCCAAAGCAACACATACCATGCAATGGACTCTGAAAATAACATGAATCCCCTTAACAATCCGAAGTGCTCTGTTTCAAATCCGGAAATTAAAACCTTATCCTTTGTAATTGCAAACGGAGAATATGGAGACTTTGTAATAATCAGCATAAAGAACATTAAAGCTGCAAGCGGAATTGTAAATATCAAAGGACCGTGAACTGACTGATAAGTGATAATCTCACCAATATTCATAGTGCCAGTTACCAGATAAACAAACACAATAGCTGCAAATAATGGAAGTTCAGTTGCCGCTGATAAAACAGCCCTTACACAACTTAATTTACCATATGGTGAACCGGAACTGGATCCTGAATTGTGCTCGACAATTTTATAAACTGCATAAACACCGAATAAGATTAATAATGAGTCATGAGCCACAGGACCTGCAATAACCCCAACAATCCAGATTAATGCAAGGATAAATACAATACCAATATAAAATACCTTTGATACTGTTTTTGGGATTGCAGTTTCTTTAAAGAAAAATTTCAAAGAGTGTATCAAATGCTGGACTATAGGTGGTCCCGGACG
This sequence comes from uncultured Methanobrevibacter sp., assembly GCA_964583995.1. Classification (GTDB taxonomy): domain Archaea; phylum Methanobacteriota; class Methanobacteria; order Methanobacteriales; family Methanobacteriaceae; genus Methanocatella. The sequence goes on along the minus strand of CAZOYH010000036.1, from coordinate 6,962 downwards.
TTTCTGAACACGTGCCATAATTTTTCTGTGCAATCCTAGAAGTAAACTTCCTGCCAGAAATGCAATAATAACATTAATTAAAATATCTGCCATCAAATTCATAATACCACTCTAATATCCAGTAAATGGTTCTTTCACCCTCTCTTCTGCATCTTCAGGTTCTGGTTTAGCCATAGTCAATAAACCTAAAGATAAAATCCATAATGGAATACCAAATATAGCTACTGCATAAACAATCCATGCATCAAAGTTTATTACTAAACATGCAAGAATAGCTATTGTTGATAAAGCCAATAATACAATATATAAACCTTTTTGACTATCCATTCTCACCACTTACCATAATACCAATAACAATATTTCTACAGCTCTTACAATAATAAACAAAGAACTCAAGTGAATAATAACAATATATGGAGAACCTGCAGTCCTAAACATCTCCGCTTTACTTGCAAAGAAAGGTGCAACTCCACTTTCACCTAAAATACCAATCAACATCAATACTGCACCAAATACCACCATCGGACTAGCAGGCATCTGTGACAATACCGCAAGGGACAATGTTCCGGTGGATGCAAGAATTATTGCAGCACCACCAAATAACGGCAAACTACACATCATAGCTATTAAACCATAGTTGAATGCTGAATTCAACACACTGGTTTGTTTAACTGCTGATACAATACCAATATTCAATATACCAACTAAAGCCATGAATAATGTGAAGTTAAATAAATCTCCAGTAATCATTGCTCCGGCTGATGCGATACCACAAACAATTGATAAAAATCTTCTTTGTTTAAGTTCCTTTTGACCAACTTTTACTTCAGTATTATTTAAATAATGTAGAGTAGCTTCTATTTGTGTTTCAGGTTTACTTAATGCAATCAATACAGTAAATCCTAGTAAAACAGCAAAAAGGAACAGGTTAAACGGAGTTAGGTATAATACAATATCTCCAAGTGGGATTGTTCCAAGTAAATTTCCTCCAAGTGTAACAAAATCCATTCTACCACTACTCCTTATCAATATCCTCTCTCATAAGCAGACCAATTAGACCCACTTTTGAAGCTACTTTTAATAATAATCCACAAGCTGCCAAGAATAAGCTTAACAACCAATATTGTGGTGTAACAAAGAATAATAAAAATCCGATTATCCATAAACACCATGCAATACCAGAAACTCCAGCAATACCATCTAAAATTAGCACCGGCAAGCCTCTTGCTTTTTTAGATAATGCATATAATACGATTCCACCACCAGCTACTGCACCTCCAGTAAAACCGGTTAAGAAAATACCGTATCCAATCAAGACTAACGCAATGAAATTTGGTGCAGTAGTCATTATTTCCATGTCAAGTGAAAATGATTGTGGAAACATTGAGGAAGATACAGTCAGGTTTCTTCTCGGATTCTGTTCTATTTTACGCATTTCTCTTGTAAGCAAAATCTCTGAAATAGCCAAAGTTTCTGCAAGTTCAACTACCAAACCTGGTAAAATTAAAGCTTCTGCCAAATCAGTTCCAACAGCAGAAACCACAAATATCATTGCAAGACCAACCAAATCAGTTAAGATAAGAATATGAATTTCACGCCTATTGATTGCAATTGCCATGGTTCCAATGAAACCCACTATCAAACCAGCATAGATTGCTGGCAAATACATTGAAATAAACGCTTGTGGGACAAATTGAGGCACTAAAACCATCAGTTATCCCTCCTCAACTGTTTTGATCTGGCTTTAATATCATTCGCTTTTACTTCTCTTGCAACATTATTAGAATCCTTAATTGCTTTTTTTACATCTTGCCTAATTTCTTCTCCGTCATTTTTCTTATTCATAGTATAATTGATGGACAACCATGATGCAATAATAAATGACATCATTAAAATACTTGATTCTAATATTGTATCGAATCCCCTAGTGTAGTACAATATTTCATCTATAAGCCCACCAGGAGATGAGTAAATTGATGTTCCAAAGTATGGTGAAATAGAAGACACCCATTGAGCCAGTGGAGACATATACCCAGTAATCATGCCCAGACTTGCTGCATTGTCAGGATATTGAGGGTTGATTTCACCGGCCTGTGTTAAAACTTCACCACCCCTATCGTAAGGAGCAATAGCTAAACCTTCATCAATTTGTTCTTGCGGAGCCGGTCTGACATATAATTGATCAGGATTTAGTGCTAATGGAACAACCAAACCAATAATCAATATTATTCCAAGACTAAACGCAAAAAGGCGAGGAATATTTTTTGGATCTGCCAATTTATTCCATAAAACTCCAATCCTCATACGTCAGCCCCCATTTCTTCTAAACGAATGATAGCTCTAAATAAAATTAAAGTAATAATGACAGTAGTTGCCAGTAATGTTAATAAAGCTAAAACGTGATTATAACATAATAATACTAAACAAACTCCAATAGATGCAACTTCAGTATTGAAAGTCCTGACAACCGGATCGCTTACTCCCGGACCCCATGCAGTAGCAATACTTCCAATTATTGCTAAAAATATTCCAAAGTAGAAAAACAAAGATACACTAATCATTTGCCTCACCACTGTTTAATTTATTTTTCCTAATTTCATAAATCTTAACGATAGCTAAAATAAATACCAAAGTTGATAACGGATCAACCAATGCTGCAAATAAAGCCACATCCAAGTATTTGAATAAAACAACAACCAGTACAAATCCCGCATCAAGTATAGTAAACATTATAACTTTGTCTAACGGTTTTTTAAGAAAAATTATACCGAATGCACCTATGAGCATTAATGCAATAGCAATTATTGAAACGAAAAACTCCATTTTTAATCACTCCAATAGTATTTCCTTATCAAGCCTATTTAAAGTATAGGCAATTGCATTAGCACTGATTGTAGAACAAATAAAGAATGCTGCTGCAACTATAAGAGCAAAAGGAGTATTAATTACCAAAGCAATAATCGCTGAAACACCAAAACCAATTACGTTTAAGTACAATAGTCTTTCAGCCCTATTTTGAGTTATTAAAGCTCTTAATGCTACGAATATGACTATAACTCCAATAATTTCAACATACATATAATCACTCTCAAGCATGCCTATTGAATTTTTCTGCGATTTTTCCCAAGAGTACAGAAGCTCTAACTTGGTCAATTCCCTGAATGGTTAAAATAGCAATAACCATTCCAACAATAAACATTTCAGGAGTCATTCCAATAAATGAACAGATAAATATTATTGCTGTTGCAGTTAAACTTCCAGTAGTTCCCGCATATCCTGGATCAGCACACAATCTATTTCCAATAAATACTAAAAATGCTGCAATAATTCCACCAGGAATTCCTAAAAGCAAGTATCCAATAGAAGCCATTAAAGTACCGGCAGATGCATCAGGAGAACATAAAATGTTTCCTTGGAAAAATCCGCCAGCTATATCTCCACCTCTTTTTTCGACATCTCTTCCAATTATCCTGGCTCCTCTTACACCAGGCTGTTCGGGAAGTCCGAAATATGTATCTACAATTACAAAATTCAACCAACAAAGAATTGCAGCAATTATAATTCCAATTACCTCATTCATTAATATCCTCCCCCTTATCTTCACTTAGAGGTTTTGGAAATACAAAATCAAATAAATATTTCACAAATAATGCAGATAAAACACCTATAATAACTGCTAAAATCAATCCATTATACATGAAAGTATAATTTAAAACTAAAAATAATGATAAAATTCCAATAGCTATTATTGGAGTCGGATATATTGCACTTACATCAAAAGAATACCTATATGGTTTGCTTGGAAGTAATGGTAGTCTTAAAATTAGGGCCACTGCAACTGAACAGATAATAGCTACAATATAAGCTAGCAAGATATCAAATCCGCTAATGCCAATATTGCCAAACCCATAAAAATTACCATAAGAAGCAACTGATACGGTATTATACAACAAATCAAACATATTATTAGACTCCTCTTAAATAATAAATATAATTATAAAAATATATAAATATTGTTACTTAAAAATAATACATAACAGTTTATTGTAACTTAAAGTAATTATTGGTGGTTTAATGAAAAATAAAAATATTTTAATAACCGGTGGACTTGGATTTATTGGTTCACACATCGCTGATGAAGTAATAGGCAATAATGAAGTTACTATTCTCGATAATTTATCCACTGGCAATATTAATAATATAAAAACCCCCGATGATGAAAATTTAAGAATCATTAAAGAGGATATCCGTAATACTAATTTAGATGAATTGACATATGATGTTGACTACATTTTCCACCTGGCTGCAATGGGGAGTGTTCCTCTAAGCGTTGATGAACCTGTTGAATGCTGTGACATCAATCTCAATGCTACAATCAAGCTTTTAAAATCTGCTGTTGACAATGACGTTAAAAAGATTGTTTTTTCATCTTCATCTTCTGTTTATGGGCAAAATAGAAATATGCCATTAAAAGAAACTGAACGTCCAATGCCAACTTCACCATATGCATCATCCAAAGCAAGTTGTGAATTATATTTAAAGTCATTTTATGATAGTTACGGACTAAATTACACTTCACTAAGGTATTTTAATGTATTCGGACCAAGGCAGGATAAAAATTCACAATATGCCGCAGTAATACCTAATTTTATAGGCAATCTTCTTGAAGGAAAACAACCTGAAATTTATGGTGATGGAGAACAGACCAGAGATTTTGTTTTTGTAAAAGATGTTGCAAAAGCAAATATTGCTGCATGCAAATCAGATTACAATGGAATTGTCAATATTGCATCCGGTGAGAAAATAACCATTAACCAATTGTACGATATTGTCAAAAATGCTTTAAATATTGATTTAGAACCTAAATATTTGCCTGAAAGACAAGGAGATATTAAACACTCCTTAGCGGACACAAACAATATGGAAAAAATTAACTTTAAAATTGATTCTGCAAATTTTGAAAAACAACTTGAAGAAACTGTCAATTGGTTTAAAACAATTTTATAGGCGTTTGATATGGATCGCAGCGTAGCTAATTTTAATACTCGTTTAAGAACAATCAGAATAAGAGATTTGATTGTGGGCATAATTTTTGCCGTAATAGTATCCGGCATTTTAATGGCAATTTTTCCAGTCCTTGAAATTGATGATTTGTTTTTCATCGTTTTTGTAGGATTAATTTTATTGTTTTTTGCTTGGGCATTGAAAGGCACAACCGGACTAAATGCTGATTTTGAAAATGTTTTACAAAGCGATAATTTTAGAGAAATTCTATATGTCTTTGCAATTAACTTGATTTTTGCTTTTTTATTTACTTATCTAATTTCCCTTTTGGATATTCTACTGGGATTTGGAGACCCTACATGGGTTTCCATATGGGATATAGACAGCGTAACTGTTGATTCCAGCGTTTTACTCTTTGATGCCATAACCGCAATATTTTTTGCACCAGTTATAGAAGAACTTATCTTTAGAGGTGTTTTATTCAATCGATTGAAAATCAGAATTGGAATAATACCTGCAATGCTTATTTCATCATTTTTATTTGGTATTGGTCATGACTTCGGTGGAATAACAAGCGCATTTCTGTTTGGAATTTGTATGTGTATTTTATATTTAAAAACAGATAATATATTAGTTCCAATGACTGTTCATTTCATAAACAATGTTGTTGCAACTATTCTGGAATTAACTCCTTTTGATGCAGTTACTGCACAATTTCCATGGATTATACCCGCATTGATGATAACACTTATTGGAACAATCTATCTGATAAAATACATTATTAATGAAAGTAGCCAACTTAAAAAGCAGTTTAGCTAAAAAAAAAGTTAAGATTAGTGGAATCCGCATCCACTACAAGTTTCACATTTTTCTTCTTCAACAGGATCATATGTTTTATCTTCCTGAAGAGTTGCTGATATGAAATATTGGTCTAATTCATTCTTATTTTTTAAGACTGGAGATATTCCTTTAAATTCACATCTCATATCACCAGTTCCACCAATATCTACTAAAATTGGTTCACCTAATTTAAATCTTTTGAAATATGCTTCAATTTCATCTTTTAGAGAACCTGGAATTCTGAAATTGAAAGATAAAATGTTATTCTCCTTCATTTTTAAACCGACATATTTTTGATCGATTTCATAATTCAAACCTAACTGTTTTTTGAAAATTATGTTTGTACCAATCTCATTAGATGTCATTTTATAATCTCCTTATTTTATTAAATTAAGAATTATTGTTTGTAATATTTAAAACTTTCCAATATTATTCAACACATTTGTACATTTAAAAAATTTTTGTTTAGAAAATTCATAACGAATTATCACGATTTTTAATAATGTTTATATAATTTTATATTCAAAAATAACTGTATGTTATAATATTAATTATAATATATAAAATCAATTAGAAAAATAGGTGTTTATAAATGAATGAATACAACAAAGATATTGGAAACAGAATTAGAGAATTGAGAGAGCTTTCAGACATTACAATTAAAGAAATTGCTGAAGAATTGAATATTAACGAAGAAACTTACATCCAATATGAAAACGCTGAAGTAGACATTCCAGCAAGTTTTTTATATGAACTTGCACACATTTTCAAAGTTGATTTAGGATTATTATTAACTGGTGAAGAAAGCAGAATGAGCATCTTTGATGTTACACGTGCAAACAAAGGAGTTTCAGTTGATCGTAGAGAAGAATACACTCACGAGAATTTATGCTCCAATTTCATTCATAAACAAGCTGAAACATTCCTGGTTGTTGTGGACCCTGAAAAAAATCCCGTACCTTCACTGAATTCCCACCCCGGTCAAGAATTTAACTACGTTCTTGAAGGATCACTTAAAATTTACATACACAATAACGAGATTATCTTAAACGAAGGAGATTCAATCTTCTTTGATTCAACACACAGACACGCAATGGTAGCACTTAACGATAAACCAG
>CAZOYH010000035.1:0-15065 GCA_964583995.1 uncultured Methanobrevibacter sp. | reverse complement strand
CAAAATATTCATCAGGATTCATAACCACAACATCAATTTTTGGGTTAAACTGACTAACAAAGTTAGCAAAGATTGCTGGGTCTTGTTCTATTGCTGGAAATGTATTATAATGCATTGGAATAACAACTTTTGGGTTTAACCACATTGAAGCTAAAGCTGCTTCAAAAGGACCCATAGTAAATTTATCACCAATAGGAAGCAATACAATATCTGGTTTATAGATTGAACCAATAATATCCTTCATATCACCAAATAAACCAGTATCACCAGCATGGAAAATCTTAGTTCCATCTTCAAAGGTTATTAAAAAGCTTGCAGCACATCCCCCTGGAACAACTTCTTCAACCATGTCTATATCTGAAGAGTGTTTAGCCTCAAGCATTGTAAATTTAATATTTCTGAATATGAATGAACCTCCAATATTAGCACTAATGTTTCTGATTCCCTGTTTTGCTAAAAAGAGTGAAATTTCATGGATACATGCAATAGGTGCATTTGTACTGTTTGAGATTTCTAATGCATCGCCAAAGTGATCTGAGTGTCCATGGGTGAGTAATATAATATCGGGATTTAAATCTTCAACAGGAACCTGGCAGGCAGGATTATTACTAATAAAAGGGTCAATCAATATTTTAACATTGTCATCAGAGATTATTTCAAATGCTGAATGCCCTAACCATCTAATTTCCATTATGCATTTCCTCCAGCCATACTGCTCATAAGTATATTTTCATCTAAGTTTGATGCAATACTCCAAGTTTTCTCAAAATCAGACCTAATATCTGAAATAGAATTTCTATCATTAAATATTGCACCATATTCTAAATTATTTTGACCTTCAGAAATAATCATAGCATGAGAATCATCAGTGATTAAGTTAACAGTATGCACTTTAGGAACAGTTCTGATATGGACACCCTGTTTTAAAAGAGAAGATATCAAGAACATGTAAGACATATCTGAAACATCAAACTCGTCGATAATTACTCTGGAATAAATTGTTGGAACATGTGATAAGAATCTGTCAGATAAATCATTTAATGATGGAATTTCCAACATGATTTCTTTGTTAACATTTACAGCCAATTCATCAAATGCCTCTTTTGAAGTTACCAATCCACCATTATAGATTACAAAACTGTTAAGTGATTTTGGAATTGGTAAACTTTCAGGATCATTAACATCGATTTTAATGTCTCTAGGAGGAGCCAAATCTTGAATTTCCGGTTTGACTTCAGAGACTTCACTAACAATAGGTTCCTCAGATAAAACACGTTTAATTTCATTTGTTTTATCAGTTTCTTCAACAACAAATGGAGGAATCTCTTCTACAAAATAATCTTGCTCACGTCTTTTAGGAGCTCTTGTTACTTTAATTGGTTTATCATAATGTGGAGTAAAATCAAGTTGATTGTCAAAGCTTACTTCAGTTTCTGGTTGACTGACAACATTTAAAACTGCTTTTGGATTATCTTCGACAGTATTTCTTAAGAAACTGCGAGGAGATGGAGTTTCAAAATCATTAACCTCCAATTCTTCGTATCCACCATCATATTCATATTCATCACCATCATCATAAGCATAATCATCATAAGTTCGTCTAACTTTAAGAGGCCTATTCTGATTTGATGATTTTCTTTCAAAACCATTAAATGAACCTGAATTAATATCATTTGATTCTAAAAATTCTTTAATCTTATTAGTTGTTCTATCAGCACTGGAATCTAAAAAATAGCTAATGGCAAGTACGATTCCAACGATTGCAATAATTGCACCAACAACCAATAGGATATCAACTAAGTTATATGCCATTGTCTCATATGCTATGAGAACACCAATTACAAATAAAATAAAACCTGAAACTAATTTTATTGTATTTCCCACGTTTTCACCCTTATCAATTATTATCACTCTATATTTAACTATTTATACATTATATCAAACACTATTAATAAACCTAATGGAAAAAAACACAAAAATTAGTCAAAAACAAGTTAAAGTAATACTTTTTTATAAAATAGTAATATTAATATAGTAAAAAATCCTAAAGTTAACATGGTGAAAAAAAATGAAATCTATGAAAAAATTCATCAATGAAAATTCAGGTCAAGGAGCTGCAGAATACATTTTGCTATTTGGAGGAGTAATAGTTATTGCATTGCTAGCATTAACAATATATAGATCCTATATGAACACAAGTGATGTCAGTCTTAAAGCAAAAGACGACATTATTGATGTTAGGAACACAATACTTGACAACAGAACCCATGTATAGTAAAAAATTAGACAACAGAGGTCAGGGAAGTGCTGAATTAATCCTAATAATTGGCGGATTAATTGTCATTGTACTTCTTGTTGGAAGTTATATGTCACATATAACTGAAAAAACACAAAATAATCTGGAAAATTTGTTAAAAAAAGAAAGAGATTTTTTAATAAATAAAATATGAAAATGGAGAGTTAATCTCTCTATTTTCCAACCAATAAAGTTTTTAAAATTTCATTCCATGAATCGGAATTAATATTGTCCAATTTCATTGCAGTACGTGATACAACTCTGATATTTTGTGGACATGCAGTTACACAAGCACCACATAAATTACAGAATTCTAAATCAGTAACAGCTTTATTGTCGACAATAGTTACTGCATTACATGGACATACATCTTGACATGCATGACATGCGTCACCTTTACATACTTTTTCTTCTTCTTCGTTTTCAATAACTTCTAAAGTACCTTCGAAAGGTTTTGTTACAGTTATAGCATCAACTGGACAAATATTTGCACACCATGTACAGTTTACACAAGATTCATCTAAAATATAAGTGTCCCCTGTAATTTCAGGAATTTCAATTTGATCTTGTAACATACAGGTTGAACAAACTTCTTTAATTGCATTTTGTGGGCAAACTCTCTTACATACACCACAATATACACATTTAGAAGTATCCACTTCAATAGAATTATTTAATTTGTCTACACTGGATGTAGGAATGTTATTCACTGTAATAGCTTCTGCAGGACATAAGTCTGCACAGAAGGAACAATAAATACATTCATCTTGATTGATTTCAATTTCTCCTCTTACTAATGCTTGTCTATCTGGAAGAGTCCTTTCAAATATTATAGCATCACGAGGACAGACATTGTAACATCTTCCACAGTAGATACAGTCATCTTCACAAACTTTAGATTCAACGTCCCATTTAGGATAATTAGCCATTTGTTTAATTTCTTCACCATCAATAGTTAATGATAAAGCATCGAATGGACAAGCAACAGAACATAATCCACATAAAACACATGAATCAGCATTACAAGAAACTAAATCCATTTCAATTAAACCACGTGCAATAGGTACAGTTGGACCTAATCTTAATGAAGAAGTAGGACATACATCAGTACAAATACCGCATCCTAAACATTTATCATCTTTATAGGATAATTTACGGACTTCATTACCACTTCTTTCTACATTAAACATAAAAATCCCTCATGCTTTTGAAATAGCTTGATTTGGACAATTTTGAATACAGAGGTCACAATCATCACAATTTTCAGGAACGATTTTTACATCCCCATCTTCTTCTATAATTGCACCCTGTTCACAAAGTTTAATGCAAAGACCTTGTACAGGACAATTTTCTATATGTCCACATTTATCTGAGTCTATTTTTACTGCCATATAACCACCTCAAAAAAACATATTATCTAAATATAAATAAAACATATGTTTCATATTACTATTTATCGAAATGTATTTATAAACATATCGATTATTTTTTTGATTATTTGATGATATTTCCATTTTGATTAATTTCGCCACGCCTAATTCGTGTGGAAGATATTGGATTACCATCATATGCCAACACAAAACTAACAACAACAATATCAATAGGTTTCATACCTTTAGAGACTCTAATCTCATTAATTTCAACTGCAGTGGGTTCAGTTTCTTCACTAACAACAATAGCTTCAAATTCACTATCATAAATAGTAGTTCCATAAGGATCATCCAAAGGGATGACAACAAAATTATGTTTATCAGAAAAAAAGGATTTCAGATTTCCTATCCTCTCCTCACAGGAATCAATATCCCCTTTTAGACCTCCAAAAGCATCGGAAGTTACGCCAATTTCCACCCTTTCTCCAATTTCAAAAGCAGTTGACAATAGCTTTTTGTGCCCATCATGAAATTTATCAAATGTTCCACCAACAGCCACTTTACTATACTTTTTAAAATTCATAATATTGTCCTAAATTAGTTTGCTATTATTAATTTCTATTAAAAGTAGTATAAATTATTTGGCAATTGAAAAAAAGAATTTAAAAAAATAAAAAAAATAAATGAAAATAGCTAGAAAGAAATACCTGCATAATAACCCTTAAGAGTATAAGAGTTAGTATTCCAATTAACTACTTTTCCTAACGAGTTTCTAGAGCTTGTCGCATCAGCTACAGTCCAAGTATCTCCTATCAATACTTGAGTCCAAACATGTCCATAAGTACCTCCACTAGAGAATGTACATGTTCCATGAACATATCTAGTTGCAAGTCCTGCAGTTCTAAACATCGCAGCAAGCAAGTGTGAATGATCAACACAGTTTCCTGTTTTTGCGTTTAAAGTACCTACTGCACCATATTTGGTATCATAGTAGAAACTATATGATATTGAATCACGCACATAATTATAAATTGCATTAGCTTTTGCTTTATCTGAAGTTAAACCTTTAGTTAATTTAGTAACTAAACTTTTAATTGCAGAATTATTAACTTGACAGTTTTTAGTAGCTGCCAAATATGCTGCTAAGTTAGAAATTGCATTTTTTGAGTTCAAGTTACTTGATGTTGAACTGGAACTGCTTAATGTCTTAATAGTCACATAACTCGGCATTACTTTTTCATCACCATAGAATGCTACAATACGTGCAGATGCATAGACCCAACCATTATAACCAATATTTCCAACATCTGAACTGGCAGAATTAGGCATTTGTCCTTTGGAATCTGCAGTACTTATTATTTTCTTAACAACAGCAAGATAATTATTTAAATTACCCAAATTAGCTGAAGAACCCGGATTAGATGGGTTTTTAATATTTTTGATGGAAATTTTTCCAGTTTTACCTGCTTTTAAATTAACAATAGCTTTAGAAGCTAGATATAAATAATTAGCTGTTGAAATGGTATAACTGCCAACTTTAACAGTAGCAGGTAATTTGGAATTACGTTCAATGTAATTTTTAACATTCTTTGATGAAGCAATAATCTGACTAAGTGTCACACTACGGGCAACATGAATCTTTGATGAACCAGAATATGAACCTTGTGAAAACTTAATTGTGTAGTCTCCATATGATAAAACACCTAATGCAACCTTAGCAACACCATTTGAGTTAGTAGATTTGGTATATGTTTTTCCATTTACTGTGAATTTCACATTTGTATTTTTAATTGGATTGCTTTTACCATCTACCAATTTAACCGAATAGGTTACATTATTTCCAGGTATAACATAAAGCTCACTGGCACTGAACTTAGTTCCATTGACTAAAATATGTTTTGATACAGCATTAGCTTGATAGTTAGTACTTGAAATTGTTGTCTTAATAGAGTAATAACCAATTGCAAGACCAATATTTAATTTTGCTACACCTTTTGAATCCGTTGTTTTTGTATAAGTTTTTCCACTGATAGTGAATTTAACTGTGGTATTCTTAAGAAGGTTTCCGGATTTATCTTTAACAGTAACTTTATAAACAGAACCATCATTATATTTCATTACTAAATCCCCTGCAGCAATTTTTGCAGTTTGTTTAGAAATGACTATTTTATTTGAACCATAGCTATAATCTTTTAAACCAACAGACGAATACACGTATTTTACAGTATATGTAGCGGGTTTTAAGGCACCGACATTTAAATAAGCGACACCCTTGGTATTGGTCTTTACAGTATAAGTTTTACCATTAAGTGTTAACTTAACATTTTTATTTGCCAAAGCTTTATTATTGGAATTTTTTAGAGTAACTGAAAATTTAGATCCATCTGAATACTTCATTTTTAAATCTGAACCGGTCAATTTTGTAGTTGAATCTTTAACATACAATTTTCCGGATGCTGATGAACCATAATAAAATATATCCTCATCAAACGCATATCTAATAGAGTAAGTACCCTTTGATAGAACAGGAATAGTTATAGTAGCTTTCCCATTCGCATTAGTTGTAGTGGTTACTTCTTTATTATTATAAGTAAAAGTAACTTTTTTACCGCTAATTAAAACACCACTTTTGGATTTTAATGTAACAGTGAAAGTGTACTTGTGATTAGGAAGTATATATGTACTTGAACTACCGTGACTAATTTTGGTTGTGTCTTTTTTAACAACAATTTTATTGGTTAATTTTTCACCAGAAAATGGATTAACAGCAGTAATACTATAATTTCCCGGTGCTAAGTTAACATCTAAACTAGCCACACCATTTGAATTTGTAGTTTTTGTATAAGTCTTTCCAGCAACAATAAATGAAACCTTTGTGTTTACTAATGGACCTGTATTTTTATAGAATGTTACAGTATATGCAGATACATATCCATAGTATTTATTCATGTTACTTCCACTTAATGAAGAAACAACTTTAACCTTCTGTGAAAGAGATGATTTGGAATATTTTGAACTGCCTGCATATGTAACTTTTACAGAATATACTCCAATTGCTAGAGCAGCAGTTTTGAAAGTAGCTATGCCTTTTGAGTTACTTGAAGCAGAATATGTTTTACCATTAATTGTTAAAGAAATCTTCTGACTAGTTAAAGCATTTCCTTTTGCATCTTTAATAGTCACCTGAAAGACTGAACCTGCACTTGAATAATGAGTACTGGACACAGTTAATTTGGTAGAAGTTTTTGCAGATAAAACATCATCATCTCCTGTTGCAGATAAAACATTTGAGTCATCTGCAGTGGAAGTATTAATTTCCCCATCATTATCCTCATAATTAGAAGCATCTGTGCTTTCTAAAGGATAATCACTTAAATTATCATCATGAGAATTAACTATATTAGTCTGTGAGATAGAATCCTCGCTAGAAATTTCTAATTTACTTTGATCAGATACGTAATCTGAAATTAAATTTGAATCTTCTGTACTTGAAACATTACCTACATCAGTCGCACTAACTGCTCCAATAACTAAAAACAAAATCAATGCCAATGATACAAATAATGCTCTATTTTTTATCGAAATTTTTCCACCTCTTGGTTCTCATTACGAAAATTTTATAGTAAAATATGATTATACTAAACATATAGTATTTCATAATGAGTAGATAAAGATATATTTTAATCTTATATAAATGTTTTTAAAACTTGAATATCTAAAAAACTCATTTAAATAAGTTAAATTAGCTAAAAAAAGTTAAAATCATATATAAATCTAAAATAAAAGAATAATTATTTTGAAATAGATTAAGATAAGCTTAAATAACTTGAATTAAATTTAAAAATTGAACAAAGTTATAAAAAATGAAATTTTGATTAAACGAACTATTATAGGGAAAATCACCATATTTTCGCTTTTTATAGCAAAAATTATCAAATTATTGTCCCAATTAAGAAAAATAATCTAATCCAAAGTTATAAAATCAAAAATAAAGTATTTAACTTAAAAAACCAAATTACACCCAATATGTAAAAAATAGTTGATTATATGTTGTATGAAAAAAATATATTCAAAAAAAATTATAAAAAAACTGATATCCACTTAGGACTAGCTTATCCTAATATTTACAGGACTGCAATGTCTTCGCTAGGATATAATATTTTATATAATCAGCTTAATGAACGTGAAGATACCTGGTGTGAGAGAATAATTTATCCCAGTGTAAATTCAATTGAATCAAATACTCCAAGCAAATATTTTGATATAATAAGCTTTTCTCTTCAGTTTGAAGAAGACTATTTTAATGTTTTAAAAATGTTAAATGATTCGCAAATTCCTCTTAAAAGAGAAAATAGAAATGAACATGACCCATTAATTATTGCGGGCGGCCCATGTGCTACGGCAAATCCCATGCCACTATCCGATTATATTGATATTTTCATTATCGGTGAAGGAGAAGAAACGCTTAATCAGTTTTTAGACAAATTTGATAAAAATAAGAATATTGAGGAATATCTTGAAATTCCAGGTCTTTACATTCCCAAATTTGACAATGAAACAAAAATAAGAATCGTTGAGGATATGAATAATGCTTATCATATAACAAATCCTGTTTTAAGTGAAAGTGATGATGAAGAATATCAAAGTGTCTTTAACAACAGTATCATGTTAAATGTTTCAAGAGGATGTACAAGAGGTTGCAGATTTTGTATGTCCAGCTACCTATACCGACCCATGAGACAGACAGACTATAAAAAACTTATTGACATTGCAGTTGAAAACAGAAAAAATACCGGATTAAATAAAATTACATTAATTGGTGCTGCAGTTTCAGATTATGATGATTTGGATAAATTAATCGAAGGACTTGAAAAAGAAGGTTTTCAAATTTCAACACCTTCCCTTAGAATAGAATCAATAACCAAAGAAACTTTACAAACTTTAAGGAAAAGTGGATTGAAAACAATAACACTTGCACCAGAATCAATTTATCGGTTAAGAAAAGTAATCAACAAAGACATACTTGATGAGGAAATTTTTACAGTAATAAAAAATGCAGTTGATCTTGATTTTAAAATTAAATTATATTTTTTAATCGGAATACCTGGTGAAACCAAAGATGATATCAAAGAACTGGCAGAATATATGAAAACAATAGCCAATATGCATAAAAATACCAACAATGTCAAATTCAGCGTTAACCCACTTATCCCAAAACCACAAACTCCCCTACAATGGGAAATATATAATTTCAAAGACATAAAATCAAAAACAAGATATCTTAAAAAAGAAATGAAAAAATATAACATAAAGTGCGAAAGTCCTAAAAAAGGATTGATTCAGTATATACTATCTTGTGGAAATAGTGCAGTTGGTGAGCTAATTGAAAAATCATTGGTAAAAAGTCCAACACTTAAGGAATGGTCTGAATTTATTCCAGATTATAATCTAGAAGACAAATTACCATGGAGCAATATTGATGTTGGAGTAAATGAAAGATTTCTGAAAATAGAAAACAAACGATTGAAAAATTTAAAACAAACACCATGGTGTGAAAAATCCACATGTTACAATTGTGGAGCATGCGAAAAATAATTACTAGAAAAAATTAAATTTACTATAATAATTAATATATAATATAATGTGAGGTAAAATATGATAAATCCTGCAAGTAGAATAAATTCAATTGAACTATCATTAATCAGAAAAATGTTTGAAGTAACAAATCCAGATGCGATTAATCTTGGAATTGGAGAACCTGATTTTAATGTTCCACAAAACATTAAAGATGCAATGAAAAAATCAATTGATGAAAATGACACTCATTACACTCCAAATAAAGGAATTATTGAGTTGAGAGAAGAAATATGTAAAAAATTTAAAAAAGATAATGGAATAATTACAAATCCTGATAACATTATAGTTACTGTTGGAGCCAGTGAAGGATTGTTTATGTGTGCACAGGCATTCATAGAAAATGGAGATGAAGTATTGCTTCCAAATCCAAGTTTCTTATCTTATGAAGCATGTATAAAAATGGCTGGTGGAACAATTGTACCTGTGGATTGTACAATGGAAAATGAATTTAAACTAAAAGCCGAAGATGTTGAAGAAAAAATTACAGGTAATACAAAAGCAATCATGCTAAATTCACCATCAAACCCCACAGGAGCAGTAATGGAAAAAGAAGATATAAAAGCAATTGCTGATTTATCAATGGATAAAGATTTCCTAATCATATCTGATGAAATCTATGAAAAAATCATTTACAATAAAAAACATTACTCTCCTGCAAAATACAGTGACAATGTAATTACACTAAACGGATTTTCAAAAACCTACGCAATGACAGGACTTAGAATTGGATATTTAACCGCTAATGAAGATTATACTGAAGATTTGCTTAAAATTCATCAATATAATATTGCATGTGCCAGCACCACAGCCCAGAAAGGAGCATACGAAGCATTATCCGGACCACAAGATGAAGTTGATAAAATGGTTAGTGAATTTCAAAGGAGACGTGATTTAATCGTTAGCCGTTTAAATGAAATGGGATATGAAACAGTTAATGCTGAAGGAGCATTTTATGTATTTCCTAAAATTGAAGATAAAAACTTTGTCATGAAAGCTGCAAAAGCAGGTGTAATTACTGTTCCAGGAATTGCATTTGGATCAAATGGAAAAGGACATGTACGTATGTCTTATGCTAATTCCTATGAAAATATCAAAAAAGCTATGGATATTTTAGAAGAGAGTGTAGTTAATGGATGAACTAAGAAACAAAGGTGGTAAAAAAGCAGCCATTGTAGCAATTGTAGCAAATTGCTTTTTAACTATCTTAAATATTTTTGTAGGAATAATGTCTGGGAGTTATGCGTTAATTTCCGAAGGAGCGCATACATTATCTGACGTTGCAACATCTGTTATAGCCTATATCGGTTTTAGAATAGGTCAAAAACCGGCAGATGACGAACATCCTCTTGGACATGGCAGAGCAGAAGCAATTAGTGGTCTTGTAATTGTATTGTTTTTAGCAATGGTCGCTTATGAAGTAATGAGCGGAGCTGTTGTGAAACTAATGAATCCTTCTTTGATTACAACACCCGACATTTATGCTGCATTAATGGCTGTTTTTGGAATATTCATTAACCTTCTAATCAGCAATTACATAATAAAAATTGGTAAAGAAATAAAAAGCCCTGCGATTGTAGCTGATGGAAAACATCAAAAAACAGATATTTTCTCATCAATTGCGGTTTTATTTGGAGTAATTGTATCAAATATGGGATTTCCACAATTAGATCCTATTGTAGGATTAATTATAGGATTTTTAATTTTAAAAACTGCTTATGAAATTGGTAAAGAGAATCTGGACAATATTATGGGAAAAGTACCTTCTGAGAGATTTATCAATCAGATTAGAAAAGTTGCCAATAACAGTAGTCCAAAAGTCCAAAATGCCCACAATATCAAAGTAGATTACATCGGCACTTATGCAACAGTTACATTACATATAGAAATGGATGGAAATATGACTTTGGATGAATCACACGAAATCGTACACATTGTCCAAAATAACATCATCACAAAAATTCCTGAAGTAAAATATGTTATGGTTCATGCATATCCTATTGGATTAAGCTATAATCATGAACAAGACATTGACAAATAAAAATCAAAGCGCCGGGACGGGGATTTGAACCCCGGAGGTCATAAGACCATCGGATTAGCAGTCCGACGCCGTACCAGGCTGGGCCATCCCGACATATTAAAAAACAGTATAATACATTATATGTTAAAACTTATTTATAAACTTAATTATTTATATAAATGGCGTGTAGGAGAGTGGACTAATCTCAAAAATATAAGTGATCTAGAAAACGCAACTCCGCCCCGGGATTCTACAAGCATTGAATGTTAACAGTAAAGCTGCTCCCTTCCGGGCCTGACCCATTTCCATATCGAAGATGACTAATTTTTACCCTCCAGTAAAAATCTCACCACCACCAATCCTGTAGGACGAGGTTTCTATGTTGTTTTCCTAGGCTCATACTCTCTTAAAAAGCCGCCTCTCAAACTTCAACCGCACTTAAGGAGGTGTGTGCTTACAGAGGACCCCTAACCCTCCGGTCTAGCCAATCATAATATTTGATTTTAATCTTATATAAAGGTTAGCAAAAACAGTTTCTGGAAAAATAATTTAGTTATTCTTAGAAAAAAATAGATTTATAGTAACTAGCTTAAAAATAGCAAAATTAAAAAAAATAAAGAAATATTAATTAAAATTAAAATATTTCCTGAATAATATCTCCGTCAGAAATAATTCCAACTAATTTATCATCTTCAACAACTGGAAGTTGGTTTAAAATTCCTGAAGATGAAACACCTTCTTTCATGATGTTAATTGCAGTTTCAAGAGTATCTTCTGGAGAAATTGTAACAACAGATTTAATCATGATTTCTTCAACACTAGTACCTAATTCATACTTATCTAAAATTAAATTATGACCTACATCGGTTGCAGTTATAATTCCCACTAACTTATCCCCTTCAACAACAGGAAGAGAACTTATCTTATACTCCATTAACTTTTCAAATGCATACACCACATCAATATCACTTGTAGTTGTAATTACATCAGTTGTCATTATTTCTTTCACTTTCTTGTCCAACATCTTCTTTTCCTCCAAATTTCTCAAGAATATCGCTAACCATAATATCAATTGTTTCATTAATTTCGACATTATTAATTACACGAGTATCATTAATTTTAGCCTGTTCAACTAGGAAGTTTTGAGTTTTTCTGATTGTTCCAAAGTTTTCCATATACCTTTCAAGAGACCGTTTTACCCAAGGTTGCCTGCATCTTGAGTAAAATCTTTGTTTATGTGCATCTTTATCATCTACAGTTAATGTAAAAACAATAATATTATTATCTTCCATTAAATCCTTTCTAATAAAACCTGGAACTATATGCACTCCCTCGATGATAGTACTTATTCCCTCCTTTACAGATCTCTCAATAATAGCTTCAACACCTATATTAACAACATCAACATGACTAATGAAACCTTCAATAATTGAATCCACTCTAATCGCAGGAATTCTGATACTTTCATGAGCATCGAAACTTGATTTATGGATTACAGGACTTAATTCTTTAGATATGATTTTACGCATTACCTCACGAATCATATCTGTACTTATAAGGTTTTTTAATCTCAAGCGGTTAGCTAACTCAAAAGCCATTGAAGATGTTCCAACACCTGATGCACCACCGATAAGAATGATTAAAGGCTTTCTAGATGTTCTAAGAGACCGCCATTTTTTATATTTATCTGCAATTCTTGGGTCAACACTTTTAAGATGGTCAAAAACAACATTCGCCAATTCATAACTTGCAATTTCAGTTTTATTGTCTTTGATTAAATCAGCTTCAATGTCGCTTGCAATTTCATAAGCTCTCTGTGAACCTATATCCGCAACATTAAGAGAACGGGACATGATTCCTTTAGAAAATGGTTCTTTATATTTTTTTCCATCAACTTCACTAGTAACCCAAATCATGATAATCACACCTGAAATATACGAATTAATATTTTGAATTACTATTAAATAAAAGTTGTTATTTGATTTTTTTAAAAATTAAACAAAAAAAGAGAATAAAAACGAATAATAACTATTCGTTCAATGAAATAATGCTTATGTCATAATTAGAGCCATCTTTAATATCAATTAAAACAGCCCCATTATCTTTAAGCATACCTGGATTTGCTACATCAGTAGTTTTTCCAATTTTACTAAGTGATTTTGCTTCATGAATATGGCCGCAAAGGTTTATTTCAGGTTCAAATTCATGAATTGATTTTAAAATTCCAGAGCTTCCCACATGTTCACCATTTTCAACTCTGTCTGCATCAGTATTAAATGGTGGTGCATGTGTAACTAGAATTCTAACTTTTGGGACATCTGAATTATAAACATAGTCATAATTTGCCAGCAAATCATATACATGTCTATAAATCTTGTCATCATCCATTTCACCAGGTGTATCAAATGGAGTCGGATTTGATCCTCCGAAACCAAATAATATTGCATCACCATAATCAACAATGTTGTTGTGAAGGCAAAATGCAACATCATTAATTGCATTGCAAATACCGTTTGGGTCACAATTACCTGGAATTGCGATTACATCCACATCACATTCTGCAACTTTATTAATGAATGTTTCGACAAATTCTAAAGGTCCAAAATCAGTAATATCACCAAGAATTAAAACTAAATCAACATCATTATTGTTTAAATATGAATATAAATTTTCATTT
This sequence comes from uncultured Methanobrevibacter sp., assembly GCA_964583995.1. Classification (GTDB taxonomy): domain Archaea; phylum Methanobacteriota; class Methanobacteria; order Methanobacteriales; family Methanobacteriaceae; genus Methanocatella. Next base: position 1,068 of record CAZOYH010000035.1, on the reverse strand, counting down.
TCTTCGCCATGAACATCGCTAATTGCTAATATTTTAGTCATAATAACACCTTCATTGTTCTAAAAAGAAAGATCCCATTTCTTTTAAACCTACTTGAAGATCTGGTTTATCACCATGTAATTCTACAGTCACATCATCCTCAAATTCTATGATGAGACCGTTCCATTCTGCAATTTCCTGAACTCTTTCTTCTGCTAATGGTGTTTTTAAATTAATCCTACCAGTAGTTAACCCTGGAGGAGTATTAACTAAAAATTTAGACCGGGATTGGGCAAATTCAAAAACTTTTTCTCCGCGCATGACCTGTTTTAACAAATCAAGCCAATGGTCAACATACTCATCCCCTTCCTTTTCTGCAATTTCTAAAAGAGTTCCTTGAATACTATTTAAAGACATTTCTGCATTAGCCAAACCATTAATCAAATCAGGATGGGAAGGATCCCTTTTATAAGAACTAATACTTGATCTAATCAATCCCATCTCAGGGTTAATTCCTTTAGGGATTTCATATCCCTTTTGATTCAAATCTGTAATTAGATGTTGAAGAACTAACCAGTTTTGCTCTGAGGGCAAACTCATAAATGTCCACCTATAATTTTTAAAGTAGTGTGATTAATTTTTGCATCAGCATCTTTTAATTCTCTTTCAATTTCACTAGTGCTTTTGTAAGAGTCTAAGAATAAAACATGATGGGTAGAAGTACCAGCAATGTTTAAGATAGCTATTTCATCATCATTATTTATTTCTCTTTTATCTATAGTTGCTTTGAACTGAACATAAGGTTCATATTCTTCTGGAAGGTCAGCATATTTAAATATACCATCTAATGTTGCTACAAACATATTTTTCACCTCTTATAATATAATGTATTACTTTATTTAATTCCTAATATATAAACATGATTGCGAATTATTCGTATGAACTAAAACAAAAAAAATTTTGATAAAAAAAATGTTATCAAAGATGATAACAATACCGAAATGTGTTTTCAATGCCTAAAAAAATAAAAATGTAAGGATTAAAAATCCTTAAATTTATTCACCTAATGCTTTTTTGATAGCAGGAGTT
>CAZOYH010000034.1:0-15109 GCA_964583995.1 uncultured Methanobrevibacter sp. | reverse complement strand
CACGCATATTCCTAGATAAATTAGAATACAAATCACAATGGAATGATGTAGTTTTCGTTAAAGTGTCTAAAAGGTTTCCGTCTACACAAATCTGCAATAAATGCGGAGAACAAAACAAGAACCTAAAAGGACTCACCAAATTAAAAATAAGAAACTGGAGGTGTCCTAATTGTGGTGCACAGCATGATCGGGACATCAACGCCAGTATTAACATCTTAAAAAAAGGATTACAACAAATCGTCGGAACGCCGGTGCAGTAAAAAATTCCCTAAAAAACAAACATGTGTTTTTTTTAGGTTTGCGAATCCCCTTCCTCTTAGGGAGGGGAGGTTCAAAACTATTTTTCATAATTTTAATATACTTGTTTTTACAAATATTATCTCATAATATATTACTATTAGGAGATAAAATGTCAGAAGATAAAATTAGTATGAATCATGGTGCTGGCGGAGAAGTAATGGCTAATTTGATAGCTAGCACAATATTGGATAACATCACTAAAAAAAGCGTAAATGATGGTATTAGTTTAGATGCCCTAGATGATGGAGCATCAATTCCATTGGGAGATTATGAAATCGTTTTAACAACTGATGGTCATACCATTGATCCATTATTCTTCCCTGGAGGGGATATTGGAAGGATTTCCGCAGCAGGAACAATCAATGATGTTTCTGTTATGGGAGCTAAACCATTAGCTATTTCTAATGCAATTATCATGCAGGAAGGTTTTCCAATTGAAGATTTGGATAAAATCATGAAATCATTAAATGAGACTTGTGAAGAAGTTGACGTGGCTGTAATTACCGGAGATACCAAAGTAATGCCTCAGGACAAGCTCGACGGTATTGTTATGGTAACAACAGGTATTGGAATAGCCAAAAGAGGCGAAGTTGTACGTGACTCTGGTCTTGAAGTTGGCGATAAGATTATTGTCACCGGCAGTTTGGGCGATCACGGAATGAGTCTCATGTCATTTAGGGAAGGTTTCGGTTTTGAAACCGATTTGAAATCTGATGTTGCTCCTATGTGGAATATTATTAATAAAGCTTTAGAAATTGGTGGAGTTACAGCAATGAAAGACCCTACCCGTGGTGGTTTTGCAAATGCAATTAATGAAATGGCTTCAAAAGCTGGTGTGGGTGTCGTTCTTGAACAGGATACCATTCCAATCAGAGAAGAAGTTCATGCTGTATCTGAAATGTTAGGTATTGATCCTTTTGAAGTTGCTAATGAAGGAAAAGTTGTTATGGGTGTTAAAGCAGATAAGGCAGAGGAAATCCTTGAAGCCATTAAAGGTGAAAAATACGGTGAAAATGCTGCAATTATTGGGGAAGTTGTTGAGGGCAGTTATGTTGTCGTAAACACTCCGATTGGTGGTGAAAGGATTCTTGAAGCGCCAATAGCAGATCCGGTTCCTAGAGTTTGCTGAGGTGATAATATGGTAAGTGTTTTTACAAGAAGGATAATTGCATATGTAATGGATTTCTTTGTTGTTTCAGCAGTTATGTGGGTTATTTCCTATTTATTATCCTTAATTGTAGGGCATAATGATTTTTATTTCGTATATCAGGCAATGTTAATAATAGTGCCAATTGTAATTTTTGTTTATTTCCTGTTATGTGAAAAGGCATTCGGTGCCACTGTTGGCAAATCATTAATGTATCTGCAGGTTGTTTCAAAAAATGGCCGTGACATTTCCTGGCCGCAGGCAATTGTGCGTAATTTAACCAAAATCTACTGGTTCCCAATATTGTTTGACTGGTTTATTGGAAAAATCTTAAAAAAAGACAGGATATTAAATGAAATTACTAGAACTGTTGTAATTGATGAGCTCAGATAAGCTCATACATTATTTTTTTGATAAAATGATAAAAAAAGTCCAAGTTTTATGGTATTTAAATAAAGATGATTTAGAAAACTACTGCATTGATTTTAAAGAGTACAAATCTCATAAACTTGATGGGTATGAAATAGTCGATGTGGATGAAGATTTAATTTATGATTTGTGTGACAGAGACCCTGACAGGCTGGAACCTATCGGATACTTTAAAAACATCAAGGAAATTGAAAACTACGTTGCAGACACTATCACAAACAACGAATTTGACCTTGAACTTGATTCTCCTGAACTTAAAGCAAAAATTAATAATGCCATCAGTTCAATTGACTTTACTGGTGAGGATTACTACATCTCCATTGGTGATGGTCTTGGAAGTGAAGGCAATGTCATTGCAAGCTGGTTTGATTCACTTAGAAAGGAATATTCAAGTTCTTCAAAGGATAACGTATGGGTTTTAGCTGTTACAGGTTATGATCCTTATGAATTGTCTTTAACCGGAAAGACTTTATCATTTATTTTAGCTGACATTTTAAACTTAAACGAATCATCACTTGACAATTTAATTCCGAATAAGGGAAGAATAACAATTGAAGAGTGGAATAGCATATTGGATAAGGTTTACGCTAAAAATAAAATTTATTTGGGATTAAATAGGGTTGTTTAGATTTCTCCCCTTTTGAATTCACTTGGTCTGAAGTAAGATATTTCAGCAAGGTTATTGTCAATCAATGCTCTGTTGATGTCTTCTGAATCAGTATAGACTATTGCCAATATTCTACCATATTTGTCTTGGGGTGTTTTGTTGTCAATATCCAGATACACTGTTTTTCCAAGACACTCTTTTTCTACAAATTTTTTTGCGTCTTCAAATCCTATTTCACCATGATTGGGTGTATTGACTTGGCTGAGCTGCACTCTCCCAACACCATACACTTGAATGGTGTTTCCATCAATCACTTCAACACATTTTCCGCTGGCATCATAGTTGATGGTGGTATTGTTGATTTTGAGTGTTCCTTTTTGATATGAATTACCAGAATCTTGTAAAAACACATTGGCAAGTGTAAGGCTGAGGGTAATTAGAAAGATTACCAGCAATATTAGAGAAATTTTACGCTTTTGCATGTTCACAGTTACCTTTAAATCTACAGGATTTACATTTTTTAGGATTTTTTGTTGGAATGAATGGTTTTTTCTCTTCAAAAAGACCATGCATTCTGTCAATTGTATATCTGATTTCCTTTTCAACTTCTGGAGTGAATATTTCAATCCAGAACATGTTTTCAGTTCCTCGCTCTCTTAGTGCGCCTTTGATTTTTCTTTCATCACCTGTCATGTCCTTATATGCAAGGCAATATGCCCTTACCTGATTCATAGTTGACTGGTAAGGTGTTCGTCCAGGTTTGTCATCGATTATTACAATTTCATCAGGTTTCATCCAAATTTCATCGATATAACCTCTGATTCCGTATTTTGGTGCGATTACAAAGCATTCTCTTGACATTGACGCTTCTTTTTTGGATTCTTCAACTGCATTTTCAAATGTTGTAGGTGTTGAGGCTTCTTTGAATATGTCTTCAAGTTCCTGGTGAATCTGACTTCCGTGTGTCATTGCAAGTGTGGCTTGTGTTTTTATGCCTTTCATGTATTCGAGATATAGCTGGTATTCACAATATCCCTGTTGGTTGAGCCAGCTAATCGGGAAATTGTTTTTACCTTCAATAATTTGAATACCTTTTATGGAAGGATGGTCTTTAATTTGGTATTCCTTTTCAAATCCTGTAATGTTTTTTTGTTTCATGAAGTTACTTTGTTGTTTTATATACATTAGATTTTGGTTTTGGATTTTTTAAGATAGTGTTCGACTATGTGTAAAAAAGGAAGTAATAAAACACATATCAAAGCTAATTTCATTTAAACCATTTGGCTTATCTACTAGAAAACTTCGGTTTTACCCAACTAGACTTCCCTTTCGACATCATAGATTGTTAGACCATTAATAGATTAATGGCCAACAAAAGATAGTAACTTGCTAAAAAAATATAGGAGAAAGCAAGCACCATATTTTCGACAGCCATGTTTCGTCCTCCATTGTGGATATGAAGTATTTATATGATATTCTCTCTTTTAATATCATAATTTGCCTCTTTTATTTGCCGTTATTGTGTTCGTGTTTTAGAATTTTTATTATGTTTATATAAGTATTTAAAATCGATTGTTTTAAAAAAACAATAATTATATGTCTTTATAATATTATATTGGTAATGAACTATTGTTTTAAAGATGAAATAACTAAAATTAGAAAATTTTATATAGGGTTATTTTCATAAAATTAAATAACATCTAAAGATGTTGGCGGTCATAGTTTGACTGTTTTATTTTGTCGTTTGTGCAAATTGCCTCGACTTTTCTAGTCGGGGATTAATTGCACATTACATATCATTTCTTTCGCTTTTTTTAAATATCATAAAGTTTAAAATAATTTCATGCACAATGTTAAGGCTAAAAGTATTTTATCTGGTAAAAATGGAATGAACCTTTATCGTGGTTGCACTCACGGTTGCATATATTGTGATTCAAGAAGTGATGTCTATTCAATGAATCACAAGTTTGAGGATATTGAAGTTAAGGAAAATTCCATTGAACTTCTAAAAAAGGAGCTTTTAAAACGGCCAAAGGCAATGATTGGCACGGGTTCGATGACAGACCCTTATGTTCCACTTGAAAAGCATTTAGGCTATCTTAGAAAATCTCTTGAACTGATTTACAGATATGGATTTGGATTTACCTGCATTACAAAATCAGATCTGGTTTTAAGGGATTTGGATTTGCTTAAAAAAATAAATGAAAAGTCAAAGGCAGTTGTTCAGATGACACTTACAACTGCAGATGATAACTTGTGCAGAATCCTTGAGCCGAATGTATGTCCCACTTCAAGACGCTTTGAAGTCTTAAATATTTTAAAAGAGGAAGGAATTCCAACCGTTGTATGGTTGTCTCCAATTTTACCCTACATTAACGACACCTATGAAAACATAGATTCTATATTGGACATGTGCATTGAAGCTAATGTTCGGGGGATAATCTGTTTTGGAATCGGTTTGACACTTAGGGATGGAAACAGACAGTATTTCTACTCAAAACTTGATGAACACTTTCCTGGTCTTAAGCAGAGGTATATCCGAGAATTTGGAAATGCCTACTCAATTGCCTCACCAAATAATGTTGAGTTAATGAAATTGTTTGAGGAGAAAACCTCTCAAAATAACATATTAAATAATCCTGATGATGTGTTTGATTATTTAAGACATTTTCCACAAAAAACAATTCAAACTAAACTATAAATATCTAATTTTTTAAATATTTAAATGATGAATTTTGATGATTTAAGCATTCAAGATGAGATTAAAAAAGCCATTGGCGATATGGGATTTTCAAAGCTTACTCCAATACAGGCCAAGGCTATTCCGGATGGTTTAAAAGGTTTGGATTTAATCTGTCAGGCTCAAACTGGTTCGGGTAAGACACTTGCTTTTGCAATACCTATTTTGGATAAGATTTTCATCCCAGACAGATCTCCTCAGGCTATTGTGCTGTGTCCTACACGTGAGCTCTGCATGCAGGTGGCAGGAGAAATTGCAAAAGCCACATCTGAGATGAAAAAGCTTAAGGTTCTTGCGGTTTATGGAGGCCAGCCTATCGGAAAACAGACACGTGTCTTAAAAAAGGGAGTTCATATTGTTGTCGGAACACCTGGGCGTGTAATTGATCACATTGAACGTGGAAACTTGGATTTGATTGGGGTTGAAAGCGTTGTATTGGATGAGGCTGACGAAATGCTTGACATGGGTTTTCGTGATGACATTGAGTTTATACTGGCTGCAACTCCCCGTCAAAGACAAACATTGCTGTTTTCAGCTACAATACCTTCAGAGATTCGTGAAATTGGTGAGGTCTATCAGAAAAATCCAAAATTCATTAAAATAGCATCAACTAGAAAAACAGCTCCTAAAATATCTCAGTATTACTTTGAATGCGATATTAAGGATAAATTCGATTCCTTGTGTCGTTTGATAGAACTTCAGGATTCAAAACTTATTTTAATCTTTTGCAATACCAAAAAGAGCGTCAATTATATTTCAAAACACTTAAAAAAACAGGAATATCTGATTGATGCAATTCATGGGGACATGACTCAAAAGGCCAGAGACAAGGTAATGAATAAATTCAGAAACGGAAACATTAACATTCTGGTTGCAACAGATGTGGCTGCACGTGGACTTGACATTAATGGGGTTGATGTTGTAGTTAACTATGATGTTGCCCAAAACAGTGATGATTATACTCATCGTATCGGCAGAACTGCCCGTGCCGGAAAAAGTGGTGAGGCATATAATTTGGTGGTAAAAGATGAAATTTCTCGTTTTAACAAGATTAAAAAGGACAATAAGATTTCAAAACGTGATTTACCCACGATTGAAGAAATAGATGAGTATAAAAACGGTCTGATTTTAGAAGAAGCTTTAAAAATTATTAAAAATGAAAATATAGATGAGTATGAAAAAATAATTAAAAGGAATGATGTGGACTCATCTAAAATAGCAGGTGCTTTTTTAAAAATGTTGAGGGAAAAATAAGTTATTTTGCCCCGTCAATTATGTTATACTTGATTTTTTCAGCTTCAAGTTCACGGGTAAATGCCTTGCTCATGTCACCGACACAAATTGCAAGAACATTCAATCCTTTTCTTGCAGCATTTGCTGCTGCTTGTGGGGCAGCAAATTCAATATCAACATTCATATCTAATTTATTTACAATTGCACGTGATACAGTACCTGCAACAGCTATTTTATCAAATTCTTCACCGCTGTTTGTTCCTTTATTGTATACGTTGTTGATTAATTCTAAATCACTTGCTTTAGATCCGCCATCTTTAATGGTTGGAACAATAATAACGGTTACTTCGCCAACGCTCATGTCAATAATGCCTGTTAGATTGGTAAGTGAAACATCCATTTCAGCTTCAGCATCTTCCATCACGATACCTGTTGCATTTTCTTCTTTTTTGTGAGCATATAATACGCCACTGTCCATGTATAATCCAACAAGGTCTTCTTTTTTAAGGTCTTCTTTTGCAATTGCCGGCCAGATGGTTTTGTAATGGTTCATGGTTTCAAGTACTGAATCAGAGTATTTTCTCAAACTGATTGCATCTTTTTTAACTTTATCAATGCCTGATTGGGTTATCTTATAAGGGGATCTTCCATCTTTTGATGTGATGTATCCGAGTTCGATTAATGTTTTTATATTTTCTGAAACTGCTTGAATTGTTATTCCTAACTTATTAGCCAAATCTTTTTGTTTAAGGTGTGGGTCCTGTTTGGAAATTTCACTTAAAATTTGAAAATGAGTAAGTGCACCTCTTTTTTTAAATGCTTTCATCATATAACATTCCTCAATTAAACTTGATTAAATATATTTTTTTACTTTATAGTATATAAAGTTAATTTGTAAGTTTGCCTTCAAGCTTTTTGTTGAATTGTTCAATGAATTCATCTTTTTTATCGACAGGTATATAAGCACCGCATGCCATGGCATGTCCACCACCAGTTCCACCAACATTTGATGAAACCTCTCTAATAATGCTTCCAAAATGAATTCCGTCATATGACAATAGTCTAGAACATCTCAGTGATACTTTAAGACCATAACTATCAGTTTGTGTAAATCCTATTACTGGTTTTTTCCAATTACAGTATCCTAGTATCATACCAGTTATAGTTCCCACAATCTCTGGTTTAATTCCAGTTCCGTCAAAGTATTGGAGGTTTTCAAGTTCAATTATACTTGTGTCACCGGTTGCTTTTTCTATTCCTTTTGCAAGATTTATGCGATGGTCTTTGGCGATGTGTTCAAGTTCATCAAGGTATAATAAACGGTCACCTTTTAAAACTTCCATGGCGACTTTTTCTTCATGGTTTCGCCCACATGCATTCATTGCAGTTGAAAACTCAGAACCGTCTCTTAAAAAGCTGCTGTCATCCTCTTTTAGAAATGTATACGCATCTCCAATAATCAGTTTGGGAATATGTTTTACATATCTTCCGGGAACTGCTTTTGACAACATTTCAACAAGTTTTCTGAATAATTTTGCCTTGTCTTCTTGTGTCAGTTGGTTTAAGGTTTTCCGGTTGTGTTTTTCATCTATTCCAAGTTCTTCAAGGATTGCCATGCACTCGGTGGTATTGTTTGTAATTGGAAGTTTAACGTCACTAAAGTAGGATAGGGCTATAAATAATGGTCTGGTATTTCGCCCATAAATGTTTAAATCGTTTTTTGTAACTTCAAGATACCCACCATCAATTGCATCTTGCTGGATGATTTCATTTAAACCTTCAAAATGACCTGAATGAGTATTTTGCATATCTCCAATTGCTGATAAGACTCCAATCCAGCTTAAATCATCATATCCGAATTCTTTTGCAAGAAAATAACATAATCCTCCACCACAAACATAATATGAGCCGTCGATTCCGTGGTGTATTGGGTTTATTTCAAGATATTCATAGGATTTGCTGTTTTTGTAATCCAAATCTCTTAGAGGTGGGTGGTGGTCTAGGATGATGATTTTTTGACCTTCTTTTGCTTTTGTGTCTATGCGCTGGCCTGAACCCAAATCAGAAAAGATTGTAAGTTCGTGTGTAAGGTCAATGTCATCCAAAACGTCAAGATTTACAAATTCGATTTCATGATCTTTATTTTGTCTGTCAAGTATGGTTGATAGTATTGCGCCGGAGCAGATTCCATCACAGTCTATGTGTGAGTAGACTTTAATGTCTTTTGCATCTTCGATTATTTGTTTGGCCTGATGGTATTGCTCCTGCATTAATTGTGGTATTTGCATAATAATCAATTTCTAATTTCTTTTATCTTTAAACTAATTTCACGTATCAATTCAAGTTTTGTTCCTTCCCATTCAACAAGGATTCTTCCTGACTTTTCATACCATTTGCCTGGATATGAGAATTCTTTTTGAATGTTGTATTTTAAGCCAAGTCTTTTTAGGGCTCTTTCTATATCATTTAAAGACGGTTCTTTTACAGCATCTTCCTTTGAGATTTTACGGCCTTCATTAAGTGACAAGTCCTGATTTAAATATTGTGGCCAGATTGTAATCATATTTTTCACCTATTTAATTTCATTTTCAAAGATTTCCAGAGCATCTTTAACTACTAAATCCATATTATAGTATTTGTATTTGGCAAGTCTGCCTGCAAAGATTACGTTTTCCTCTTTTTGCATTTCTTTTTCGTATAATTTGAATTTGTCAAGGTATTCTTGGGTTGGGTAAGGATAGCATTTCTCACCGTTAAAACCAGGATACTCTTTCATGATGGCAGTTTTGCCTTTAACATCTTGTCCTGTCAGTTTTTTAAACTCGGTTATTCTTGTAAAGTATGGATGGTTCGGATAGTTTACAACACCAACTTCCTGATATGAGTCTTCATCCAATATTTCATATACGAAGTTTAAACATCTATATAACAGTTCTCCATACTTGTAATCATAAAAGTAATCGATTGGACCGGTGTATATTAATTTTTCGTAATTGATTTTATCGATATAGTCTTTATAATCTGATTTTAAGCCTACATGTATCTTATCGGATTTAATCATGTTTTCACACATTTTAGTAAAGCCCTCTTTAGGCATTCCCTGATATGTGTCTTCAAAGTATCTGTCGTCATGATTGAATCTGAATGGGATTCTTGATATTACAGATGGGCTTAAATTGGCGGCTGATGTTCCCCATTGCTTTTCTGTGTAGTTTTTAAATAACTTATTGTAGATGTCACGACCGGCGTTCTTTAAGACAACATCTTCTGATGATTTGATTTCGCCGATGTCTTCTGTATGTTCATCAATCCATTCATGCATGGACTTTTCATCTAAGTCCAAATCATATAATGCATTTAAAGTATCGATACATATTGGCATTGGGACAAGCTTTCCGTCAACACAACTTAGGACTTTATGCACATAATCTGTCCATTCTGTAAACTGTGAGAGGTAATCATGAACCTTTTTATCGTTTGTATGGTAAATGTGAGGTCCGTATTTTTGAATTAGCAGGTCATCCTGGTAGAAATCATAAACATTTCCTCCGATATGGTTTCTTTTTTCAATGATTAATACTTCTTCGTTGAGTTCTGTTGCAATTCGCTCAGCTATTGTAAGACCGGACAGTCCGGCTCCAACAATAACGTATTTATAATCTTTCATTAAATTTACTCCTTTTGAATTTGAATTTTGGATTCAAGTGCAGTTGTTATAGAAGACAATAACATCTTGGTTTTTAAATCGGTGTGATGAATCTTTTTAAGTTTGTTCACTTTACTTAACAGTAGCTTGTTTTCCTCTTTGGTAAATGGGGAGTTTTTCCAGGTGTTTGTCCAGTAAAGCAAGTGAGGATTAACGCTTACATTTTTCACGTCCTTTGAAAATCCTTCAGTTTTCTTTCTGCAGTAGATGTATGACTCCATCAGTTCATCTAAAAGTCTTACATTAACGTTGTTGGTAATTGATTTGTCTTCAGGCAAATCTCTAATATAATAATCATAACACATGAAATTGTTTAATAATACGATTCCTTTTGCATTTAAAAATGCTTCAAGGGTAAATGCAAGGTCGTCTCCTGAAATGAATGGTTGGAATCGAATGTCATTGTCCATAATCAATTCTCTTTTGTAGATTTTACTCCACACTGAAGGAGGCATTTTTAAAAGGTCAGGTTCCTCTTCGATATTGTCAACATGTATTACATCTAAGGGTTCATCTCTAGGATATGTTTTTTCAATGGTTTTTCCATATAAGAATCCTTCGATAAAATTGTCCCATAAGAAGTCCGGAACATCCAAAAAGTTTGCTGTTTCAAACACTTCATCAGGATAGTTTTTAGATAAATCGTCCATGTAAGGTGAGTATGATTTTTGAACTTTGCCACCATATTCAAATATTCTTCTAAATCTTCCGAAAGCCATTTCGGCGTCATGTTCTTTAGCAGCGTTATATAATATTTCACAGGCATCCGGTGTAAATCTGTCATCAGGGTCTAAAAACATTATATAATCTCCTGTGCACTGGCTTAAACCGGTGTTACGTGGGGTGTAAGCGGCACCGCTGTTTTTTTCATGGTGGATTGCTGTGCAGCAATCGTATTTTTCAGCATATTCGTCAATGATTTTATCTGATCCGTCAGTTGAGCAATCATTGACCATAATGATTTCCAATTTGTCTTGACCAATTGTTTGATTTACAAGGGAGTCTATTCCTCCTCTAAGATGGTCTCCAACATTAAAGATTGGAAGAATAATACTTATCTTTACACTCATTATTTTCTCTCCATGTCTTGAATAATAATTCCATCATATCTGGAACTGTGTAAGTGTCAGGGTAAATGTAGGTAATGCCGTATTCGTCTAAAACCTTTGCAGTAATCGGACCGATGCAGACGGTTAGAAGGTTTTCATTAATGAGTTCTGCAAGGTCTTTTTTGGCAATTTTAAAGAAATTTCTAACTGTTAGGGGGCTTGTAAATGTTATTGCATCAATTTCTTTTGATTTGATTTTTTCAATTAATTCGTTAATTGCCCTTTCATCCATTGGGAAAAGTGATTTATAGGCTTCTGCTAAAATTACTTCATTTCCTAATTTTTCCAAACTTTCAGGCAATATTGGTCTTGCTGAAGTTGTTCTTGGAATTCCAATGGTTTTGCCGGTTATATTCTGCTTTTTAAACTCTTCAATCAGGCCTTCGGCTGTAAATTCTTTTGGCATCAGGTCAACTTCAAGACCATTTTTTTGAGCTAGTTTTCCGGTTTTATTTCCAATGACTGCCAGTTTGCAGTCGAGGGTTTTTATAAATTCCGGATAGAACTTGTTTAGTGAAACTATTGTTGTTGGAGAAGTAAATATAATCCAATCAAGTTCATCTTTTCTTGCCACCAACTCCTTTAAAGAGTCACTGTTGACAGGTTCCAAATCCAGAGTTGGCGCAAGTACTGCACTTCCGCCCAATTTTTCTACAATTTCACAAGCCTTTTTTGCTCTGTCTTTCGGTCTTGTTATTGCAACGACAGGTTTTGACATAATTTGTTACTCACTAATATATTAATGTTATATATTTTTGTTTTAGTTGCTTATAATATTTTTTAAATTGTTAAAAAATCAATATTGATTTATTTGCTATAAATTGCTTTAATCATGAAATAATTTATTTATAATGCAATATTTACTTTTAAAATTAGTTAAATTTATTTAATCATAATTTAAAATATTATTTTAGATTTATAGGTGAAAATATGAGTTATACGATTGATAATTTAAAAGATGTTTTAGAGAAAATTAATGGTGACCTGTGGGATATTATCTACACTGAACATTGTCTTGAAAAATTGGAGCATAGGTTAATTGACTTTGAATTTGTTGAGATGAAACTGCTTGAAGAGGAACCTGCTGAAATTAAAAAATTTCCTCATATGTCAGGCTATTTCACATTGACTTTCAAATCCGGCGATTGTGATGTTAGCGTAGTTGTTTCAATATTCAACTTGCAATCACTAATCATAATAAGTGCTGTTTGTGGTGGTTAAAATGAAATTCCGTTATATATATGACTTTGCTTTTGATTTGGTTGACTTTTCATGTCAAAGGGAATTCAAATTCAAAAGAAGTGTTAAGATGTGCGAGGGCATATTTTTGGATTTTGATGAAAAAGGTATGCCTGTTGCATTGGAGATGATTGGAGCATCAAAAATACTTCATGTTCACAGAAAACATTTAATGGAACCGGATATTGAAGTTCATGTTGAAGTTACAAGGGAGTTGATTAAAACTGAAATCAAAGTAGGTTATTTCTTAACTCATGGAAAATCTGAAGTCAATATAAAAAATGAAATTCCAAATGAGTATCTGATGCCTTCTGTTGATGTAGTTATCACCAGATAATTGTTGCGAATATAAACAATTATATATTAGAATCACCAATTTTAATTTAGGTGATAAAATGACTAATGTGTTAGTAACATATTTTTCTGCAAGTGGAGTAACCAAAGGTGTTGCAGAGGCAATAGCATCCGAAAACGGTTATGATATATTTGAAATAGAACCTGAAACTATCTATACTCCTGCTGATTTGGACTGGACAGACAAAAACTCAAGATCCACAATTGAGATGAACGACAAGACATTCAGACCACCTATTAAAGGAGTTTGTGATGTAAGTGAATATGATACAGTTGTCATAGGTTTTCCGGTATGGTGGTATACCGCACCGACAATAATCAACACATTCATTGAAAGCGTTGATTTGTCCGGTAAAAAAATCAAGGCGTTCTGTACTTCTGGAGGTTCAGGAATTGACAAATGCGTAAATGATTTGGCTAATGCCTATCCAGAACTTGATTTTTCTTCAGGGATGAGGTTTATGGGCAATGTTTCAAAAGCAAAAGAATGGATAGAAGGTGAATAGATGTCTAAAAAAGTTGTTGTAATAAGCTCTTCACCAAGAGCAGGCGGAAATTCAGATACATTGTGTGATGAATTCATAAAAGGAGCAATTGAAGCTGGAAACGATGCCAAAAAATATTTCCTTGAAGATATTGACTTCGATTCATGTAAAGCATGCTACAAATGTAAAACTCCTGAAATGAAATGTTTCCAAAAAGATGGAATCGAAGAAATCCTTGATGATATGATGGAAGCTGATGTAATAGTATATGCAACTCCAATTTACTATTATGAAATGACTGGAACCCTTAAGATGTTTTTCGACAGATGCTATCCGATATTCAACCATCTTGAAGACAAGGATTATTACATCATAACTGCTGTCGGCTCATCAAACGGTGATGCCTTAACTGGAATCAGGTCATTTATAGGATTTTCAAAAAATCCAACTGAAAAAGCAGTATTCACTGTGGTTGGAGATGCAAAATCACAACCGGAATTACTTAAAGAAGTATTTGATGCAGGATTTAACTGCTAAATACTTTTTCTTTTTTTTTTAAACAGTGTTTTTTTAGTTCTAATTAATTTCTTATCTTATAGAATACATATATTACTCATGTATTCTGAAATATTTATAAAATTCTGCAAAGAACGAAACATAAAAAAAAGCACACAAACAGGTTATGAATCTGCTTTAAGCAAATATACAAATCTTCACAAAATGCCTCTTGAAGACTTGTTGGATGAGGCAATCTGTGAAGAAAATAATCTAGTACCTTTAAAGAAAAGAAAAATCAAAAAGAGATTACTTGATTTTAGAAGTTATTTGTTTAGCACTGATTTGTCTCCAAACTCTGTTAGAACCTATTTTACAAAAGTTCTAACTTTTTATATGCACTTTGAAGTTGAAATACCTAATATTCCACAAGCAAAATATGATAAACTCTATGAAATTAGCTATAATGACCTTCCAACTAAAAGACATATTCGTGAAGCGGTTGAAGCATCATCAGCGGACATGAAAGCCATCATTCTTTTTATGGCATCTTCGGGAAGTGCAAAAGCTGAAACTTTATCTTTAACAGTTGGCGATTTTGTTATGGCCACAAGGGAATATCATAATGGTGGGGATTTGCCCTCTATTTTAAATAGGCTTGAAGGTTTGGATGGTATAATTCCAACTTTTTATTTAAAAAGAATCAAAACTGGCAAGTATTATTATACATTTTGCTCGCCTGAGGCTACACGATACATTATTCGTTATTTAAAGTCAAGATTCGATTTGAGTTTTGAAGATAAACTGTTTGACATTAGCGATTCAAAATTGTTAAATAATTTCCAACAGATAAATGATGATCTTAAATGGGGTTTTAAGGGTAAATATAGGTTTTTTAGATCACATACTTTGCGTAAGTTTCATGCATCAAATATTGGTATTGCAGCAGAGTATATTGACTCGCTTCAGGGGCGAGGTAAAAATATTATTCATGAAACTTATATAAAAACAAATCCTGAAAAGTTAAAGGAGTTATATAAGTCGGTTGTTGGAAATGTGGAGATATTTTCTAGTCCTGAGGATAATACTGTAACTCAGGAGTTTAATATAGTAATTAATGTCTTTTTAGCTGGAAAAGAGTATAATATTATTTAGAGGAATAGAAATATTCCTCTATTTATATGGATTTGAAGATGAGTAACTTACACCGTTAACGGTTAAAGTATAATCACCATATTCGATATTACCGTTCACTTCAAGGGATG
>CAZOYH010000033.1:0-15523 GCA_964583995.1 uncultured Methanobrevibacter sp. | reverse complement strand
ATGTCAACGTCACTTGCAAGAGGCATGTCTTTGGTATGCACTTCAAATATTGCAATTCTTGCTTCTTCATCAGGTTCTTTGACTTGTATGTGTCTGTCGAACCTTCCAGGTCTCATGAGTCCGGCATCTAAGATGTCAGGTCTGTTGGTTGCTGCAATGATTGCAACATCTTCCAGTTCTTCTAATCCATCCATTTCGGTTAACAGTTGGTTAACGACTCTTTTGGTAACGCCACTGTCAGTGTCATTTCCGCTACGTGCACTGGCTATTGCATCTATTTCATCAAAAAAGATCACAGTTGGCGCTGCTTGTTTTGCTTTTCTAAATACTTCTCTGACACCTTTTTCAGATTCGCCGACCCATTTTGATAGGAGTTCGGGACCTTTAACTGAGATGAAGTTTGCTTCACTTTCACTTGCAACAGCTTTTGCAAGTAATGTTTTACCGGTTCCTGGAATTCCATACAGGAGTGTTCCTTTTGGTGGTCTGATTCCTAAACGTTGGAAGGTATCAGGATGTTTTAAAGGCCATTCAACAGCTTCTTTTAATTCCTGTTTTACATCTTCAAGACCCCCTATATCATCCCATTTGATGTCTGGAATTTGTACAAGAACTTCCCTTAGTGCGGAAGGCTGTATTTCTTTTTGAGCATTTTTAAAATCTTCGCCGGTTACTACGATTTTTTCCATCACTTCTTTTGGAATTTCCTCGTCGTTTTGGATTTCAGGCAGGATTCTTCTTACTACTCTCATAGCAGCTTCCTTACATAGGGATTCAAGGTCAGCTCCTACAAATCCATGGGTTGTATTTGCGATTTTATCCAAATCAACGTCTTCTGCAAGAGGCATGTTTCTTGTGTGGATTTCAAGCACTTCTTTTCTCTCTTCAGTGTCGGGTACTCCGATTTCTATTTCTCTGTCGAATCTTCCAGGTCTTCTTAGTGCAGGATCAAGTGAATCCGGTCTGTTGGTTGCACCAATAACTACTACTTGGCCACGGGATTTAAGACCATCCATCAATGTTAGAAGTTGAGCAACGGTTCTTCTTTCAACTTCGCCATTGGTTTCTTCTCTTTTTGGCGCAATTGCATCTAATTCATCGATAAATATGATTGAAGGGGAGTTGTCTTCTGCTTCTTCAAAGTATTCTCTCAGGTTTTCTTCAGATCCGCCCACGTATTTGCTCATGATTTCAGGTCCGTTGATTGCTATGAAATGAGCATCACTTTCACTTGCTACTGCTTTTGCAAGTAATGTTTTACCGGTACCTGGTGGACCGTGCATCAATACTCCTTTAGGTGGTGCAATACCGAGTTTTTCGAAGAGTTCTGGTCTTTTTAGAGGAATTTCAATCATTTCCCTTACTTTTTTGACTTCGTCTTTAAGACCTCCGATGTCTTCGTAGCTTACATCAACGAGGTTTCCAACCCCTTCGATTTTACTTACGTCAACTGGACTTTCGTGAAGTTGAACTTCGGTATTTGGACCAACAATGACGATGTCTTTTGGATTGGTTGAGACAACGGCAAATTTGATTTCTTTCATTGCGGGTGTAAAGTCCATAAGTTCTTCAAACAAGCTGTTGAATCCCATACTTGGTCTTGGTGCTCTGATTTGTGATCCGATAATGTCACCTTGCACCATTACTTTACCTGCAAAGAGCCCGCGCACATCACCTTGTACACGTATGTTGTTTTCAATTGGAGCCAGAACAACTTTTTTAGCTTCTGTTGCTTTGGTTTTTTGAATTGTAACTTCACCGCCAATGGTTGCTCCGGAATTTTTACGGACTAATCCGTCGATTCTTATTACTCCAAGACCAATGTCGGTTTGTGAAGGAAGAGCAATAGCTGCAGTTCTTCTCTCACCTACGATTTCGATTAGGTCTCTTTCGCTGATGCCTAAATCGTCCATGGCGTTTGGATCAAGTCTTGCGACTCCTTGACCGACGTCCTTTTGTGATATTGCTTCTGCAACTTTTAGTGTGATTTGATTTTCTGCCATTTTTATCATCTCCTTTTATGGCTGTAATGTAAATAATTGTAATGTGTCAAAATCTTTTTGTTACTTTTGGTAACTTTATTGACAAATATACCTTGGATGTCTTAGTATATAAAGGTTTCGGTTATGAATGTGAAAAAATTCTTTCTTAAAATTGTTTATTTTTAATAAAAAACGTTATAATTAAATAATTTTACTTTAATATTTATTAAAATTTTAATATTATAAAAATAGTAAAAATTAAATGGCTATATTTGATTTTAAAATTTAATTACTTTTTGACACTTTAACATTTGTTCGCATATTTAAAAACATTATCCGATTTTCCATTATAATATTCCTTTGTCAATTTTGAAATTACTTCATAATCTTTTATTTAAACATAAATATTGTTTTTTATTCGTTAAATTTTAATTAAAGGATAATATTTACTTTTTTCAAAAGTTAAGTTTATATATTAACGATTTTCAAATAATTACATGCTCTCGAGTAGTTTAATGATTTCTAGAAATCTCTTAAAAAAATCATAATTTTTAAGGAGATGTAAAAAAAATGGTAAAAAAGATGTATCATCTCAACGACCGGACGATGAAATACAAAACATCGGCACAAACTAAGCGCCAGCATCAGTATTTTGGGTTACCTGGAACTTTCAAGATGAGATTGCCTCAAGAAATTGCTTTTCCAAACTTGGAGGTTGGTCGTGCTGATGAGTTCTATTGTACTGAGGAGTCTTTGATAATAGATTTTGAAGAGGAAAGTGATGTGATTACTTTTAAAACAATGGATAAATTTTCAAAATATGCTATCTTTGCCAGTTATAGGTATGAAGGTAGAATATATCTTGTAGTTCTGTGTCACAAAGATCCTAAAAAAGAATTCGAGTACTTTGAATATGCTCCCTCACTATATATCAAAGTTCACTACATCCACATCAGCCAAGCAGAACTTTGGGCAAGATATGAAAACATTATTAATAAGGTTAAACATAAAATAAGATTAACTGAAATGGAAGCATTGGATATGGCATTCGTTGCAAAATTCATATCCAAAAAACACGCACCAATAATTGTAGAATCATTAGTAAACATCTTTAACGATGCAATTATTGATGATGAGCTTTTAAAAACTGATGTAGGGGTAATACTTGGTGGAATGATTCAAAAACATTTCAAAAGTATTGAGAAACAAAACAGATTAATGGAGAAGATTAACATGAGGCAGATAAATAACTTCATCGAGGAATTAGTATATAATGAATTTGGGGAAGTGCTGGATAAAAGGGATGAAAAAATCGAAGCACAAGCACAAGAAATTGAGTCTAATAAGAAAGAGATTGAATTCAGGGATGCTGAGATTGAGTCTAAGGATGCTGAGATTGATAAGCTCAACCAACAGAAAGATGAGGTTCAAACCAAACTCAAATCACTTTCTGAATTTAAGGATTTAAACTCACCTGAGGCAAGAGCCATTCTTAATTCCTTAATTCTGGTTCGCTAAAAATCTAAAGTTAAATCTTATTTAACACATTAAATGTGTTAATGGATTTAATTTTCATTTCCTTTGATAATTCATCTGATTTTGCCACCAAAACCAGTGAATAACTCTCTAACATTTTCAATAGCATCCTTATCAAGGCCAGTAATCTTAAAAGTTAAGCTGATTGATGTATCCTCAATTTGAGGGCCGGTGTATGCGTCAGTCAATGTAATGTCAATGATGTTGGGCATTTCTTTAACTGTCTTTTGAATCACATTAACATCAACATCCTTGGAAAATACACAACTGACAGATTCAACTTTCGGTTCATAGTTTTCAAGTTTCCAGTTGTAAAGTTCCAAATCGCTTAAAACTTCAATATTTGCAACTCTTAACTTTTTAAGCTGTTTGCCTTTCCTTAAAAATGCGGTTTTACCATCAACTTTTTCTAAAATGCCCACATGAATCTTGCCGGAGTAAATATGTTTTAAACCAATTTCATTACCGATGGATTTGTTTAAAAGACTATATTCATGACTTAAAGCAGTAATTGCCTTATCACTTCTACCTAAAGCGTTTTGGATATCGCCCATGTGCTTGGTAGCGTTGATTGCAATTTCAACAAATTTCTCATCATCACCTTCATTAATGACGTCTCTAAGTTCAACAACTGCATCGGCAAATGTATTTCTGATTTTAGCTCCATTATTGTTCATTGACTGGATGTAATAAGTCAAATACGGATTTTGAGATGCGATACGGGCAATCATATCAATCATTAGATTATAAATAGGACTTTCATAGTCTTCAGTTTCTGCTAAATCAACTTTCAGCTTTTCCATTGCAGAAGCTGTGGAAATAAATGAAAAATGGGTTAAAACCTGAACAACAGCCATCATATAATCATGCTTTTCGGCGGTGGTTTCTATAACTCTCATGTTCTTTCCTGCAAGATAATTGTAGATTTTATCGTACCATTTGCCTTTCTTATCTGCTGTCAAAACAATTACCTGATTGTCAAGCTCTGTGGTTCTCGGACCAAAAATAGGATGTGTTGGAATGTATTCTACATTGTCCGGAAGGGCATCAGCCATTGTCTTAGCAGGTTCCTCTTTGATGGAAGTCACATCAACCATTAGAGAACCGGGTTTCATAAATGGAGCCACTTCACGAATAACATCTGAAGTGTGATGAATCGGAACGGAAATGACTAAAATATCACTGATATTGGCCAATCCCGCATTTGACTCAATATAGTTAACTCCAGCTTCGTCTGCAACACTTCTTCCTTTTTTGTGGTCTCTTCCGGTTATAAATACATCAAATTCATCTCTAAAGTAGTAAATGAGTGTCTTTCCAAGCCCATCACTACCACCAATAATTCCAACATTCATCTTAATCAATACTAATTTTAATATGTAATTATATAAATTATTAACTAGATGAAAATTATAAACCAAGATACAAAGGAAGGAATTATAGAAGTAGTTCCCGAAACATTGGACGACTTATGGCACTTATCACACATAATCGAAGTTGGAGACAACGCTTCCTCAAAAACCACTAGACGTATACAGGACAATACTGGTGATAAACTCAGAAGTGATAGGGGAGTTAAAAAAACATTTTATTTAGGTTTGGATATTGAAAACATCAGTTTCCACCTTTTCACCGGAAAATTAAGATTAACAGGAGTAATCACACGAGGTCCTGAGGATTTGATTCCTCTTGGATCCCACCACACACTGGAGGTAAAGCTTAACACTCCGCTCACAATCAAAAAGGACAGATGGCCAAAATGGGCAATCAAAAGGCTCAACCAGGCAATTGAAGCATCCAAAAAACTGTCTGCAATAATTGTTGTCTTTGAAGATGACACAGCAACATTGGGTCTTATGAGGCAGTTCGGTATAGAGTATTATGGTCCAATCAAAGGTCATGTGTCTGGTAAAAGAATAATAGATAAAAACAGACAGAAAAATATCATTCAATTTTACGAAAAGGTCATAGAATCAATCACCAAATTTGATTCAATACAAAATATTGTCCTTGCAGGGCCAGGATTCGTCAAAAATGACTTTTATGACTATATAAAAGATAAACATAAAGATTTGGCTAAAATATCAATCATAGAATCTACCGGTTCCGGAGGTCGCAACGGCATAAGTGAAGTTCTAAAGAAAGGAACAGTTGAAAAGTTAACCGCTGAAAATAGAGTAGCTATTGAAATGGCTGCAATTGACAATCTCTTAACTGAAATTGGCAAAAACTCATCAAAAATAGCCTATGGTTTAAAAGAAACTAAAAACGCAATAAATCTTGGTGCAGTTGGTCAACTTCTTATATTGGATACAAAAGTGGCAAGTGAAGACATGGGCGATGCAATGGACATGGTGGAAAACATGAAAGGTGAAGTCATGGTCGTAAGCAGCGAACACGAAGGAGGAAAGCAACTTGAAAGCCTTGGAGGTATGGCGGCTATTTTGAGATATGAAATTAAATAATTATATATTATGAAAACCAAAAATTATTATATTAAATTGAAATTGTGATTATATGTATTATTCGTCAATAATTTATGCATTTATTTTTGTTTTTGTTGTTTCGGCATTAGGTACAGCAGTTCTGGACATCATATTTAGATTTTTCGGAAAAAGAGGTTATTTAGGTAACTTGTATCCAAATGTTCGTGGAGGGATTCCACGTGGAGTTGGGTTAATTCCATTCATTCTGTTGTCTTTTTACATGTTGCCAAGATTCAACAATCTAGTTTTATTTATAGGGGTATTTGCATTTATTGACGATGTTTTAGGCAGAAAAATGTGTGTTCCATTAGGCATTGAATGGGGACAACTTTCAAGAGGAATAGGAATAATTGTTGTTATGCTTGCAGGTCTTATTGAAGGATTGGGTGTTTCATCAATATTCATTGCTCTTATGGTTCAGCCGCTCAATATTTCAGACATGCAACCTGGATCAACATGCATCGTAACAATGATAATGTCTGTTATAACAATTATTGCGATGTTGATTGTCGGTTCACCGATGGTTGGTGAACTTCCTGCAGTATATACTCCCTTGTTAATCCTGATTGTATGCTTGGCATACTCACCACTTGACTTTTCAGGAAAAATCATGCTTGGTGAAGTTGGAAACCATACATTTGGAGTAGCGTTAGGAATAGCATTTTATCTTGTTGGAGGATTAATACCACTTCTCGTACTTGGATTTATAACTGTAGCATTAATTGCATTTGTCAGAAGAAACACACTTAGAGTATTCTTCAGACAGCAATTGAGATTGCTTGATCCAACATTCGGAGACTACTTCATGGATGTGCTGACCGGAGGAGGGCTAGGTGATTTGCTTAGAAAATGGATACTTAAAGATAAACAGTACAATGTTTCAAGTCCAATAATTAAATCATTAGGTTTTAGAAGACTATTATACAATCCTCATGCATCACAACCTAAAAAATACGTTCCAAATACCAAAAGCATTGCAAGATTGGCTAAAGGTGAATAATTTATGAAAGCACTGCTTGTTGTAACCGGAAGAGGATTAGGTGGAGATGCAGCTATTGCACTTAATTTGATAAAAACTCTTGAAAAAAAGGGTGTGGAATGTGAAATAGCTTTGGATGAATCTGCACCAGGAATACTTTTTGAAAAGAATGGGTATTTCTGGCATAAAATATCCATTCCACAGGCTGGAGGTCATGCAGCTACAAAACTAACTGCTGCTAAAGGTGCTTTAAAACTAATAACTGCTACATTCAAGGCAAGAAAATTAATCAAACGTGAAGATTTTGATTTTGTCATTGGTGTATTGGGTGGTGGGGCTATTGTTGGTTCTTTAGGTGCAAAACTTGCTAGAAAAAAAGCATTCTCTTTAATTTCAACACCTCTGGATTCAAAGGTATGCCCTAAACTTAACCAATGTTTCGCGTTTCCTGAAATTTACTACTTTAGACAGGAAACTTTACCTGCAAA
This sequence comes from uncultured Methanobrevibacter sp., assembly GCA_964583995.1. GTDB lineage: Archaea > Methanobacteriota > Methanobacteria > Methanobacteriales > Methanobacteriaceae > Methanocatella. The sequence goes on along the minus strand of CAZOYH010000033.1, from coordinate 8,052 downwards.
CATTGACAAATCATTTTATCCATTGGCAGATGGTATTGGCAAGGGTGATGCTGAGATTGCATTAAATGAGCTTAAAAAGTTCCCTAATTTTGATGAAAATAAAAAAACAATACTCTTTTCTTCAGGTTCATCAATCTTTAAAGGGATGGTGGATGCTGTGGAGCTGGTTTCCAAATGCAGTGATAAATACAATATTGTTTTGGTTGGGTTGCCTTTAAAAGATGATTATTTGGATGGTCTTGATAAAAATAAAGTCATTTATGCAGGATACATTAATTGGATCAGTCACCTGTTTAAATATGCTGATTTGGCAGTACTGACAGATGATGGAGTGTCATTGCAGGAAGCTATTGCATCAAAAATTCCAATTATTGCTTTGACTCGGATAAAATGGGGAAGATATCAGAATATGGCTGGTGTTTATAAGGGAGCCATTCTTGAATCCGAAGTCAAAGATGTTTGCAGAAGCATAGAAGAAGCATTTGATAATTATGATTCAATTAAAAAATGTGTTTTAAATTATTCTAATGACTGCTTGACTGCAGGGGATGTTTTAGCAGAAAAAATGCTTAAAAATGTAAAATAGTGGTAATTATAACCACATATTTTTGATAATTTTATAGGTAGTGTCTGTTGATGGATGTATTTCCAAAAAGTTTCCATAATCATCCAAGTCATAATCCATTCTCATCAAGTATGACAGATATGCAACATCACTTGTTGATGATGGGGATATTGAGTTAATTCTATTTATTTTATTGTTGTTTTTGTCAAAATCAACTTCAGCATAACCTGTATCTCCACTTAATATATGCCAGAATGCTGATGGTCCGGCAATTGCAGGTATGGCAATTTGTGCTTTTTCATCCTCTTTTAGATTTACTTTTTCATTTTTAACAAAACTGACTTCAGTGTTTAGACTTAATGTTTGAGGAATGCACTCATAACTTACCTTATTTGAATAACCTGCCATGTTTCTTGCAGCTGTGATACCTTCCATACGTGCAACTGGAGTTAGCTGATAACCTCCAGTAACATCACCGGCGGCATATATATTCTCAACATTGGTTTTCATCATTTCATCAACTTTAATGGATTTGTTCGGATTTAACTCAACAATGTCTTCAGCTATTTCACTGTTTGGGGTTCTGCCGGTTGCAAAAAACGGAACTCCATCAAGCTCTTCGTTTGAATCAGTTAAAACCTTGTCTTTAAATGCTTCCTTAACGGTGGTGTTTTCATATATGTTAACATCAGGAATAATTTTTTCAAATATGTATTTTCGGGTATTTTCACTTAATTCCTTTAGGAATTTGCTTCTTGCAAGAATATTGACTTCACTTCCAAGTGTTGAGTAAATATTAGCTATTTCTCCTGCAATAATTCCGCCTCCGATGATGTTTAAAGACTCAGGAACTTCATCAATCTTTAAAATGTCTTTGTTGGTAAGGCCATGCTCGCTACCTTTTATATCTGGAATGAAAGGTCTTGCACCTGTGGCAATCAATAGATTGTCAAATTCAAAGCTTTCTCCATTGACTTTAACGGTGTTTTTATCAATGCTTGCTTCACCGTAGATGATGTTGTTTCCAACACTTTCGTTTTCCATCTGGTTTAACTGCCTAAGCTTTACTTGAGTTTCGGCTATTTTTTGGGTAATCTTTTCATATGAAATGTCCATTTGGCTTTTAACAAAACCGTATTCATTGAATCTTCTGTTTAAATCAATGAATTTTGTAATGTCAGTCAGTGCGCAGACAACCATACAGCCTTCGTTAAGACATGTTCCAGCAATATGATTTTTTTCAATCAAAGTAACGTCTTTTCCTAATTTTCCAAGTTCAAGTGAACCTAATCTTCCAGCAGGTCCAGATCCAATAACAATATTTTCCATTAAAACACCCGTTTAGATAATTTTATATAATACTAACTTTGAATATAATTAATATATTAAAATTTTGGAGATGAGATTAATGTGTATTGCAGCACCTGCTCAAATCGTTGAAATTAACAGAGAAGATAACTATTTATTTGCTGACTTCGGTGGAGCAAGACAACAAGCTAAAATGGACTTATTGCCTGATGTGGAAGTTGGTGATTACGTCCTTATCCACGCTGGTTATGCTATTGAAAAATTATCCGAAGAAGCTGCCCAAGAATCATTGGAAGCTTGGGAAGAACTCTTGGAAATTCTTGAAGAAGAAGATATGGAAATGGAAAAAGCAAGACAAGAACATCTTGATTCAATAAATTGAAACTCTTGTCACTCCTTTTATTTTTAAAAATTCATTTATTAAATCCCCTTGAACGGGTTCTTCAGTAATTATTGTTAAAAGTGGGCTTTCCTGAAGTTCTGTATCTTCAGCATAAGCCTGTCTTATACCAATTCCTTTTTTTGATATTAAATTTGTAGTGCTTGCAAGGATTCCTTCACTTTCACTGCCTACTTCGATTTCTATAACTCCCAATTCGAGGTTTTTGGCAATGTTTTTTAGTAGTGTTCCGGCAGGAATGATGTTGCTGAATAAGTTGTATAATTCATCATCTTCTCTGATGACTTCAACTGTTGATTTGATGGCTCTTCTGTCAACATCTGCAGCTGTAGCCAGCGCCTTATCGCTGATTTTTAGGTTTCCACAGTAGATTTTTCCGTCATCGTTTATTGACAGTCCAAGTTCGATCATTTTTTCTGCAACTCTTATTCTTGCAGGGTACTTTTTAAATTTTTCATTGATTCTTTCCCACATTTTAATCATCATTCCAACTTTTTGTACATTTAAGTTATATTATGTTGAATTTAGTATATAATAATTATGATTCATGTAAAAACTTGAAAAAAAGACGCTAAAATTGTCAAGTAATGTGAAAAATTCCTTAAAAATAGTTTGAAGTAGGCTAGATGGGATTCGAACCCATGACCTCCCGGTTATCAGCCGAGCGCGCTAACCAAGCTGTGCCACTAGCCTATGAATAAAAGTGGACAGTTAACTGTCAACACTTATACTTATATTAATTACTATATATAACTGTTTCGGTCAATTGGTTGTTAATGAGGAATGTTGAAAATATTTTGGATGAATTGTTTGTGTAAGAGACTATGTGTAGAAAGAAAGCAATAAAACACATATCAAAGCTAACTTCATACAAATTGTCAGTTTGTCCATTAGAAAACTTTCGGATTGCTCCAACTAGGCTTCCCTCGACATCATAGCTTGTTAGCACATTAACAGGTTAATAGCCAACAATGTGTAGTAGCTTGCTAAGAATATATAAGAGCTAGCAAGCACTAAATTCTCAATACACACGGTACAATTCCTCCAAATTTAGCGGGAGTGTTCTTAGTATATTGCTCTTTCAATTCCATTAAAAACACCAAGGATTAATATTTCATTTGTTAGTGTTTTAGAAATAATTATTTTAATTTAAAACTATATAAAATTTGTTTTTTTTAAAAATCAATATTGTTTTGGCTAAAAAATAATGTTATTGCTGCATTAAATTGTCTTAATTAAGAAAAAAGAACGGTAGAAATTTTTATATAGTGGTAATTTCATATAATTATTTAACATCATATTGATGTTATAGTATAGTACAAACCAAGGATTTGTATTGTTGAATGAGGATGTGTCAAAATTTGTTTTTCAAATTTGTCCTCTTTCAATTTAAAATTAATTTGCTTATTTTTACAATAATCTTAAAAAAATATTTTTTAAAAAAAGTTATTTTTGGTGACAGTAATTTTTTAAGAGATTGTGAAGGGTTTCACAACCTCTCGGTTGTGTAAATTTATTTGTTAATCATTTCGTTAATGGAGTCAGCCATTGCATGTCCTTCAACGATAATTTTTGCATTTTCAATACCTTCAACCTTTTCAGCTCTGATTTTAGCATCAGCAGCGATACGAGTGATACTCATACAGCCTGGGTTGGTAGGTTTGAGAATAATTTCAGCTTGATCACCATCAACGGTGATGTTTTGTACAATACCCATTTCTACAATACTGATTCCCATGTGAGGGTCATTAATTACAGAAACAGCGTCTTTAATATCATTTACTAAATCTTCAGACATATGTAGTCTCCTTAAATTTTTGTTGTATTAATAGTTTTAAACTATGCTATTTATAAAAGTTTTTATTTTGTCAAACTAAATTATACTTGACTATTTTACACGATGTTTGATTTTAACACCAATACCGTTACTGCATTCTTCCATTTCACGTCCGGTCATTATAGCTTTTCCAACACCTAAAACTGTGTCGTCTCGAACGACTACAACTTCATCATTAGGTATTATATTGTGGGATGCCTCAACAATTCCCGGAGCAAATACGGTATTTGTTGTCAGGTCAAAGTCAACTTTAACCACATTAATGTTTAAATCTTTTAGGATTTCTCCACCCGGTAAATTCAGCCTGTATAATCCATGATCTTTATTGAGCAATGCCAATTGCTTACCGTCAGATAAAATCCTTTTGTGATACATTCCTTTGGTTTTAACATTGTCTGGGATGAACTTATCTCCGTTTTCACCGAATTGGTATTTTGCAATTGACCTTAACTCATGCAATGTCTTTTGCCTTCTGTTGACTCTCTGATGATTTTTAAGTTCCATCCTTAAATTATATAATGAATCTGGTGAAGTTGGTCTTTCATCTACGCAGACGTTAACAAAATCATCAACATAAGCCTCACAGGACTCCAAATATCCTCCAGCAAGATTGGCGACAATTTTTTTGCCTTCACAGTATTTTGCTATTAGCTTTCCTGTTTCTTCAATCTCATCAGCTGACCATGAACCTGTTGTGCTTACATCATAGGATTGGATTGGAAATGTGTTTTCAAGTTCTCTTGGACAGATTCCAAAAGGTGATGTCACAATAAGTTCCTGATATGATCTTGTGAGTTTTCTAAACTTCTGATGGGATTTTGAATTGGAATAAGGTTTTTTCATACTGCACGGCAACAGTACGACGGTATCTCCTAAAGGTTCCATCATTTCCATTCTCTGCCTCCATCTGACCGCTTCCGGCCGATAGAGTGATTCTTCAGATGAACATATAACTTTCATATTATTCCTCAAAAGCTTTAATTAATTCTTTATCAAGTTTTAAAAGTCTTTCAATGTTATCGTCACTGTCAGGTATTTGACGTTTCCATTTGGCAATGACAAAGTTAATATCAACTTCCTTATCTCCACTTACAAGATTATCGGCATGTGCAACAATTTTTTCTTCAAGTGTTTGGGGCAGATATGATTTTTCGGGAAGTCCAAGTTCAACAGCTTCTTTTTTTGTAATTCCAGCACCGATATGTCTTTCAATAATGTTTAAGACATCTTCGGTGTAACCATGGCTTTTTGCAATTTCAACACCGGCAATTGCATGTGTAATTCCATGGGTCTTGGATCTTCCAATATCATGCAGTAAAGCTCCTTTTTTAATAAGGTCTTTATCTGCATTGTCAAAATTAGCAGCTATTTTCATAGCTTTTTTATAAACTGCTTTACAATGGTCAATAACGTTTTCAGGTGTATTTTCACGTCTAAGTAATTCAATTTCCATTTTCATCTTATTTTTTGTTTTTTGAGGTAAATGAATTAAAATTACTTTCAACCATTTTTATGTCTTCTTTAATTTGGGCAATGATTTTTTCATTGTCCTGGAATACTAATTCTTCGCCGCATGCTGGGCAGAGGAATTCATAATCTGATGCTTCATCAAAATCAAGTCTGACGTGGCCTTCTGGGCAGATGAAAAACATATTGTTTTCTTCACGTTCTAATTCATCGTTAAGCATTTTTAAATAGTTTTCAGAATCTTTAATTATGCGGTTGATAACTTCTTCTTTTTCAAATTTCCAGGAATAGGTAAACCATTGAGTTTCAGGGTCTTTACTTCTTTTGTAACTAGCTAATCCCATATCGTAAAGTTTGTAAAGTATTTTTCTAACAATGTTTAATTTAATTCCAGTTTTTTCAGCAATTTGCTCATCGGTTTCAATTCCATCGTTTAATGCCTCAACAATAGGTAAATTGCTTTCATCTTCAACAACGTTGGTTAATAATGTCTTTACTAATGGATCATTTATCATTTAATTTCCCCTAAAACTTTTAAAACCCAATTATCGCAGTAAAAAAGTTGAATAATTGATTTAATATTAAGGTTAGTTTTGTTTTTTTTATTATAAAAATATATCTATAATTTCATTTTTCGGATAATGACTGCAGGTGTATGTGTAATTGAGTCCAAATCTTCAATTGTCACTTCATCAATTTCAGAACCTAAAACTTCTTTTACACTATGGATGGTTTTCATTTCGGTTGCAAGTGACTTTTGATAGTCTTCTGCAATGTTTGCTATTTCCAGTGCAGTTTCAACATCCATTTTTTCGCTGCATCCCAGTGGTGTTGATCCCATGTTTTCAGACAGCTGTCCTTTGACATACCCCCAAAATCCATTGTCTGCATCAATTCCCTCAATGGCTATCGGAAGGCCTGTAAAATACTTTCCGTTTTTCATATATGTTGCATCTGTATCGATTATCATCACACAGACATCTTTTGCGATTTGGGATTTGATTTCTTTTGCAACCTTTTCAGGGTTGTCCGGAAGCAGTGAAACATATGTTCCAGGAGCATTACTCAAATCAATTCCAGCTTCTGAAGCAGGTTTTAGAGCATGTTTTAGCCCATATAATTCTAAAACAACCTGTTTGTGGGCTTCAGTTTCCTTTGGAAGTTTTCTCAGGTTTTTTATTGTTCTTTTTTTAATTCCTAAAACCGGTCCGAAGACATATCCCCAAAGGTATTTGCTCCACACGGTTGTTAGAAATTTGGCCGTCAGTGAAGGTGTGTATTCGGATTCATCAACCAACCTGTTTTGTGAAACTGAAATTGGGGTTTCAGCTATTACTAGATAATCTCCATCACACATTAAATCTCGTGCAGGGTTGATAATTGAGTCTAAATTGTCATTTGGTTTGATGTAGCCCGTTTCAATTGGGATTGTGATATAATCTCCATTTATAACATGTTTAATATTTTTTAAATTTTGGGATGTCATGAAAATCTTTTTAAAATATAATTATAATAATACTAAAATGATAAAGTTTTAAATATTTATCTGTTTTTGAGATGATTTGAATGGTTAGAAAATTTATTACATATTTTGAAAAAGAAGGTAATGATTACACTGATGAATTAATAGAGGCTGTTAAAGACAGATTGGAACTTTCCACACATATAAAAAGAATTGTAATTGCATCTGCAACAGGCGAGTCTGCATTGAAATTGTACAATGCTTTAGAGGGAAGTGGCATTGAAATTATTAATGTTACACATCACATGGGATTTAGCGGCGAAAATGAATCAGATATCTCACAAGATATGATTGAAAAGCTTGAAAAAGTTGGAATTAAAACTTTATTCGGATTGCATGCATTCAGTGGTGCTGCAAGAGGAGTTACCAATAAATATGGAGGTTACTCTCCTTTGGATGTTGTTGCAGACACTTTCAGAATGTTTTCCCATGGAATTAAGGTTGGGGCTGAAATATCAATAATGGCTGCTGATGCTGGTTTGATTCCTGTAGGTGAAGAAATAATCGCTATTGGTGGAAGGGGTCATGGTGTTGACAGTGCTGTTATTTTAACTCCTGTAAATGCAAAAGATTTATTTAAATTGGAATTCCATGAAATAATTGCAATGCCAAGAGATTAATTCTGTTTAATTAATATCACTTATAACTTATACATTAGGTGCATTTAAATATTAGTTGCAATAGAAATATTTAACAATTATTTTAATAGAAGAGTAAGTGGGGTTAATTTGTGAAATTTATAGATGACGCAATAAAAGAATCTGAACAAAGAATGGAAGAGAAAGCTCCTGAAAAACTCTCTTCAGACATTGACGATGATCTTATAGAAATTATTAAAGGTGTAAAGACTAATATATTTGTTGTTGGTGCTGGTGGAGCAGGAAATAACACCATTTCCAGATTAAACGAAATGGGTATCGAAGGAGCAACAACAATCGCAGTAAATACTGATG
>CAZOYH010000032.1:0-15554 GCA_964583995.1 uncultured Methanobrevibacter sp. | reverse complement strand
TATCACCTTAAATATATACTATGTTAAATATTGCCCTTTAATAGTTAAATAATTTGTTTAAAAAAAATTTATATTTTTTAAAGAATATATTGACATATAACGATGTATAATAATTTACATTTCAATGGATGATTCTTATGATTTTAAACAAAAAAATACTTACGATTTTAGCATTATTGTCAATTCTGTTAATTATCCCTGCATCTTTTGCATCACAAGATATTAATGCTAGCGAAAGTGAAGAGATAGCTAGTGAAAGTGTCACTAGCGATATGACTAATATGTTAAATGAAAAAAATGACGTAGTCTATGTTAACTCTACCGGAAGCAGTGAAGGTAGTGGAACTGCAGATAATCCTGTTAAAACCATACAGGAAGGTTTAAATCTTGTAAATGATGGTGGAACACTCTATCTAACAGGCAAATTTATCGGTGAAGGTAACTGCAATATTACTCTTGACAGCACCCCCGACAGAATTACGTTTATTGGAATTGAGGATGCCGCAATCGATGGAAACCATGAAAACACCTTTGCAATAATCAATACCGGTACTTATACCTTCAACAATATCGCTTTTGTCAACCATTATAAAACAGGAGATGACGAGCAATTTGGAGGAGCATTCTACAGTGAAGAAGGTAAATTAACATTTAATTCCTGTTTATTTGAAAACAATACAGTTTATGGAGTAAATAAAGGAAACGGAGGAGCAATCGACAGTTCCGGTGAATTAACTATAAACAATTGCATATTTATAAACAATACAGCAGACAATTCCAACTCATCAGGTTTTCGCAAAAATGCTGCCGATGGAGGAGCAATATCAAATTTAGGAAAATTATATATCTACAATTCCAATTTTACTGGAAATAATGCTTTAAGAAATGGTGGTGCAATAAGAACAGAAGGCAGATTCACAACCGTCATTAAAAATTGTAATTTCAAAAATAATATTGCTGCATATCACTTAAGCGGAGGATCTTTTGGTGGTGCAATCTACTCCTGGGAGTGCGGTATGGACATATCCAACACAATTTTTGAAAATAACAAAGTAATAGGCATATCCGGTAGCGGTGCTCAGGGAGGTGCTATTTCTTCTGATAGAAGCAGCAGCAAAATAAACATCCAGTCCTGTCAGTTCATTAACAATACTGCAGACGGTACAACTACAATTTTAGGCCAATGCATCTATTTTGGAAGTGTCAGTGTAAGCATGAATTACTGTACAATCGACACAGGCATTTATTCCGCTTCCCAAAGCGTTGATTTAAACAACAACTGGTGGGATTCAAACAATATTTACAGTTTGATTGAAAACCTCCCATCTACAGCAAGCATTAAAAATTATGCGCAACTGAAAGTGATTTCCAACAGCAAAGACCTTGAACTTGGTGATTTGATAAACATTACTGTTAAATTGTGCTGGAGTGACGATGAAGGTCAGGAAAATATTAATCTGATACCTCTAAGAACTCTATATTTAGAAAGCAACTGCGGGGTTTTAGGTGAAAACAGCGGAAGTCTATCCAATGGAATATTTAAAACAACACTTCAATTAAACAATACTGAAAACGCAATAATAACAGCAACTGTTGATGATGTGGTTTGTTATTTTAACCTTACCAATTATGCACAAACCATTAATTTCAATGCTAGTGATGTAGAAATCATTGAAGGTGAAAATGCAGTTATTCATATTTCTACAGAAGAAACAGAAATTAGCTTTTGTTTACTTGACATAAATGGCGTAACCTATTATGTTGAAATGGATAACGGTCAGGCAGATGCTTTAATTCCAAATTTAAATGTTGGAAATTATGATGTTTTAGTCAGATACATGAGAAATAACATGTCCAATCCGTATAATGCTACTTCAAACATTATTGTAAAAGCCAACTCATCTTCAGATACACCAATAATAATCATACAGAATAATACAACCGAAAAGTTAGACACATTTATTGCTATAAGCCCAAAACTCAGCTATATCGCAGCAGACACTAGTGCCGGTGAAAAAGGTGGATTTTTGTATGCTACATTAAAAGATGCTGATGACAATCCTTTAGCCAGTAAAACTTTACAAATTGCACTGAATGGGAAAATCTACAATGCTACAACAGACAAAGATGGAAAAGCAGGATTGCAAATAAGTTTAAATAAGGCCAATTCTTACACTTGTGCATTATCCTTCCAAGGGGACAGCACCTACAATGCATCACCTTTAGCATTATCTGTGTTAACAGTCACTAAAAAATCAACATCCATTAAGGCATCTGTAAAATCAAATAAGGTTAGTGTAACCTTGAAAACATCCAAAAACAAATATGATGGTAAAACCTACCTCGCAAAATGTAAAAAAATAACCTTAAAAGTAAATGGAAAAACCTACAGTGGAAAGACAAATGCAAAAGGAATTGTCAAATTTACAGTGAAAATAACTAAAAAAGGTACTTACACTGCTAAAATTAAGTTTGCTGGTGACAATACATATAAATCATCTGCAAAATCTGTTAAAATAAGAATCAAATAAGTGAGAATCAATTCTCACACTTTTTTCTATTTTTTAAATCAATAGAATTCCAACAATTGCACCGACAATTGTAGCTATTAGATTTACATGCTCGTTTGTAAGCATGAAGCGTCTTTCAAAGGTAGCACCCAGAAAACTATCCATAAAACAACCAACAGTACCTGAAATTACTGAAACTACAATAGCTGAAAACAGATTAGGCATTATTCCAAGGATATATGCTGCAATACCAATTATGGCAGCCCCAGCCATACCGACACCAGTTCCTAAAAGTGAAACAGCACCATCAGTACCCGGATCTACTTTCTGCATTGTTGTTAAAAGCCTTGGCTGGTGCAGAACACCTATTTCAGAAGCAAGTGTGTCTGCGGTTGCAGTGGCAATTGCACCAATGAATCCTCCGACAAAAGGCAAGTAGTATCCTCCAAATGCAGCCATAAAGCATGCTACTACCCCATTTGAGATAACATTTTTTGATGTGCGTCTTCCTTCATATTCACCTAGTGAGCGTTTGTATTTTTTGGAATATCTTGTTGCAAGAAGACACATTATTAAAAATAGAACAATTAAAATCAGCCAGTTTGCACCTGCCGAAAAAATAATTACAATACCCATTATAATCATGATTGCTGAACCGAACAAGTCAAGGGCACGTCTTTTGTATGTAATGAAACCTAAGATAAACAGAATGATTACATACGCCCAATTAATCATCAACACTTCAACCATAATACCACGACTATAATTGTTTAATTAGTATATTGTTCAGCGTTATATAAATAGATTACTTAACTCCAGAAGGCTTCGATTTTCAAATCAATATTATGAAAAAATCAATTGATTAAATAAATAGTTTATAGAATTTCTATGAAAATAATTAATCAATCCATTGAAATTATTGACAGTAATTGGTAACTTAATAAAATATTATTATGACATATATATGAAACAAAAAAGATAGTATAATTTCAATAAAAAAAATAAAAAAGAGATGAAAAAATTAAGATCTCTTAACTTGCAATTTTAATTTTAGCATTTACATATTCACTGGCCTTGTAGGAACCTGTTGTCTCATAGGTAACTTTAATATTATAGGATTTACCAACCTTCAAGTTTTTAACCATGCTTTTAGTAATCTTAATAGATGCAACACCTTTACTGTTGGTTTTAGCATAATATGTTTTACCAGAGAATCTGAATTTAATAGTTTTACCTACTATTGCTTTACCGTTGGACCATTTCAAAGTAGCGGAGAATGTAGTTGTCTTAGCTGACTTTTTAACAGTGATTGATTTTGCAGACAATGTGGATTTTACAGTAATTGTGTTTACAACCTTATATCCTTTATATTCTGCATGAACTGTGTAGGTTCCAGGGGAAAGTCCGATTGTACGGTTTGCATAACCATTTGCATCTGTAGTTACTTTATAGGTTACAGTACCCCAGCTTCCGGTAATCACCATAGTTACAACTTCTCCTGCACCAACAGATTTACCGTCATCCCCATAGACACGTACACTGTAAGCACTACCGTCCCAGAAGTCCATGGCAAGGTTTTTGTTTTCCTTGAGTCTTGGAACTATTACTGCAGTGCCGTAAGTTTCATAATCGGTTACAGGGTTGACTGAAATAACTGTATGGTTTCCGGCTTCTAAAATACCTCCAGGCAAGTAAGCAATACCTTGCGCATTAGTAGTTACATTATAAGTCTTACCACCTACGATGAATTGGACAGAAGTATTTGCCAATGGATTATCATCTTCATCAAGGAATGTTGCATTATAATCATATGTTGAGTTATAACCTCTTGTGATAATATCTGTAATAATTGAAATTCCGACTCTGAAGCTAACAGAATCATTAGTAGATGATTTATATTTAGCATCTCCATCATAGATTGCTTCAACAGCGTATGTGTCTTTAGATAAACCACTAATACTAATGTATGCAACACCATTAGATATCTCTGCAGTGTAAATCTTACCATCAACTATGACTCTCACACTTCCTGTTGCATCAACAGGAACAGTCAATATGATATTTTCAGTTTCACCGGATTGAATGTCTCTGGCATTTACATATATGAATGAATCAATCTTGTCAACATCAATATCCACTTTAGCTGAAGATGAATTGTATTTGTAATCTCCAGTGTATGTAACAGTTGCTTTATCTGCTCCGCTTACGTTAGGAACTGAAATGGTTGCAACACCATTTGTTACATTAGCATAGTAGCCGACACCACCAATGTCAAATAATACTTGACCGGTAGCATCTGAAGGTAATTTAGCAGTTATTATTACAAATTCATCAATAGTACTTGAATTAACGGTCATTAACGGATTGACCTTGGATACAGTGAATTTAGCGGTTGTGTAGTTCTCTGCGTAGTTTGAATCACCAGCATAAGTAATGATTGCTGTTTTTGATCCTTCCATTAGTCCTGCAATTTCAAATGTTACACTGCCACCACTGACTTCTTTGGTTTGTGCAATGCCGTCAATTTCAACTGTTACTCTTCCAGTAGCATTAACTGGAAGGTTTACTATGATTATTTCTGAGCTTCCAACAGTAATGTTAATGACTGAAGCTTCAATAGGGCTTTCATATTTCATTATACTGATTGAAGTGTTCATTTCAACTCTTGAGTCATATTCATCAATGTATGCTACAACAACATCATATTTGCCTGGTGTAATTCCATCCAAATTAACGACTGCAACACCGTCAACTACATCGCCAACAAATGTTTGATTATCAACAATTATTTCAACACTACCTTCTGCAGAAGCATCTGCAAGAGTTACAATTACTGTACCGTTGTTCAAATCATTTACGCTGAATGCTATACTTGATGAACTTGACACTTTAAATAATGCATTTTCACTTGTAATTGGGTTGTATTTATCATCACCGTTGTATGTTACATTAACAATGTACTCACCAACACCCATGTTAGGAACGATTACATTGTTTAATCCTCCAACGACACGTACTGTATTTTCATAATCGCCAACCCTAATGGTTATTGTACCTGATGCATCATCAGGAAGTGTAATATTGAATACTGCATTTTCACCAACAGTAATATTATCAAATTTGACATCAATTGATGATGCTGTTTTATTTACAACCAGAGTTGTGGAGTTTGTAGCATAAGCATATTTATCATTTGCCAAGTAGACTACAATTATCTCGTAAGTTCCTTCACCAAGACTTGCAATTGCAATTGAACCTTTACCTTCACTAATGTGTACTAAGTATTCTTTACCTCCAACCATTAAAGTAGCATTTCCTTCAATATCTGAAGGACCAGTTACGTTAATGATTACTTGATTACCAACAATTACTGGACTGTTTAAGCTAATAGTTACAATTGGAGTTTCTTTATCCGGTCCGGCAATTGAATCATCTGAACAGTTATATTTATAGTCACCAGCATAATGCGCTACAACTGAACTGACAACATATGAGTATTTATCCTCCAATACAGCTCTATTGTCAATAATTTCTCTTGTAAATTCCGCGCCATCAACATAGAATGATACATTGCCCGTAGCACCTGAAGTTACAGTTGCAACTATATTGTCATCTTCAATTGAAATGACAACATTTGATGCAAGCTTATTAGCATACAATGTTGTGGAAGTCCAACCGTCAATATATGTGCTAGCTTCACCACTGAAAGCAACAATTGAATATGAACCTTCATGGTCGAGAGTGTAGACATTTCCGGTTAAAGCTTTTCCATCAACCAGTACTGTTACACCTGCTCCTGAACTGGCAGAAGCTGTAATGGTTACATTATCTCCAACATAATAAGGACCATCACTAATATCAAGTGTAATTACAGTTTCCGGATTGCCTACAACTTTAACTGAACCTGCAGCAGCACTAGTACTTCCATATGTTGCATCTCCAAGATAATAAACATTGATTGGATATTCACCAGCAGGTAAAGCGACATTTAATCTAGCAACATAATCTACTATGTCTACAGTGAAGTTATGATTATTAACCTCAATCAGCAATTTACCTGACTCTACATTGCCCATGGTTACGTTAACGCTTACTACACTAGCTACTTCTGAAGCAGGAATATCGACATGATCAATTACTGCACCTGATTTGACAACAGTGAATGTGGTTGTTCCAGTACCTGCATAGAACCTGCCATCTTCATTAGTGGTAACTACAACAGTGTAATCACCTTCAGATTTGACATGATACTTGCCTCCAGATACAATTTCATTGTTGACTTTAGTCACATAACCAGCAGTTGAATCGGTTGAAACACTAATTGTAACGTCACTATCTGCATAGTGAACACCACTTTCGACACTGACTGTGATTGTAGGAACCTTTTTAACTGCATTAAATGCTGTGACATTCCATCCAGGACCATAATTTTCTGTATCTTCAGTGTAAGCTGTTACAGTGTATGTGCCAACTGAAGGGACATAATATCTGTTACCTGTTAATCTGACGCCATTTACTGAAATAGCTATATCTGCCCCATCATAAGAGGTGGCGGTAATTGTTACATATTCACCAACATAATGGATATTGCCTGCAACAGTAATGAGAATTACCGGGCTGGCTTTACCCACGACGACTATTTCAGTAGTATTGGTTAGTGAAGCACTATTATACTTATCATCCTCAAGATAATAAGCAGTAGCATTGTATCTGCCTACAGGCAGAGTTACATTCAATTCAGCTTCATAATTAACAATATCTACAGTATAATTATAATTATTAACCTCAATTATTGCCTTACCTGATTCGACATTACCCATGACAACTTTAATAGTGGCATTAAAACCTGAAGCAACACTGCCAGTAGGAACTGTAATACTGCTGATAACAGCATCTGTTTTTACAACTTCAAATCCGTTACCTGATGCGTTGCATGGAGCATGTTCTAAATCTCCAAGATAATATGCTTTAACATCATAATCACCAAGAGGCAATGTGATATTTAATCTGGCAACACCATCATTAATGTTTGCAGTGTAATTATAACCTCCGACTTCAATTAAAACAATTCCTGATGTAACGTTTACCATTGTCACATTAATTGTTACGTTGTTACCTACTGCAACAGCATATGGAGTTGCGTTTACAGTTAAACTAGTTGTAGTTAACTCAATATATATTGTTTCTACAGAAGTCTTGGTCGTATAGTTGTCATCTCCACTATAGACTGCAGTAATGTAATTGTATCCAAGGTTTAATCCATTTCCAATGGATTTATGCTCATCATTAATTGGAATATCTGCATGCTCAACACCATTAATATAGAATGTCACATTACCTGTTGCATTGCCTCCAACAGTAGCAATAACATTATCGTTTTCATGTGTTATTGTGATTGTAGGAGTTGCTTTTGGAATTGAAGGTCTGAAAACTTTTGATAGACTTGAGTAATTTGCATCACCAGTATAATTAACCCTTCCTGAATGTGAACCTGCAGAAAGGTTGTTTAAGGTTAAAGTACCGTTACCAAACTCATCAAGATTAACATTATACGGAATATCATCAATAATTACAGTAACATACCTATTTGTCAAGTTATAAGGAGCTGTTCTAATATAAATTACTGAATTCTCACCATACGGACCATAAACCGCATCTATACCAATATCCCAACCAGTATTTGCATTAACAGTGAATGTTTGATTTATTTCTTTATAAGCATATACTGAGCAGCCCTCATAAGTTACATTAATACTGTGCTGACCACCGGCCAATCCACTTACATTCGCTAATATGGCTTCTCCACTTACAATAGTTACATTTTTCACAATATAATCATCAATGTAGATTGTTACATTTCCAGTAGCGTCTGTTGGAAGAATTACTCTAATTGTGGCATTGTCGGGATAGTATACTTCATTGATTATTAAATCTATCTTATAATCTTCTTTTGGATTAACAGTAAATGTTACAGTAGTTGAGTTTCCTCTAAATACATCATCACCCATATATTCTACAGGAATATTTTCATAAGTACCGTTAGCTAAACCAGTAATATTAAATTGTACTTTACCGTCAGTCTTAATTTCTTCAATGTAGACTTTACCATTAATTGTTATTTTAACAAATCCTGTTGCTGTTTCATTTAGGGTTACATTAATTACTTCTGTATCGCCAACATGGATTGGTGTTGTTGCATTAGCTTCAATTGATGTGCCTACATTGTAAACCACAAAGGTTGTTTCATTACCGTTTGCAGAGAAGTATTGGTTGTTATAAGCCGTGTATATAACTACAGCAGAGTAATTGCCCGGTTTTAAATCCGTGATATTCACTTCACCTCTGCCATCAACAATAGGAACCATGAAAGATCTGCCGTGCACATAAACTACAACACGTCCTGTTCCGTTTGTAGTTACAACAGCTGTTGCGTTTTGACCGTAGGAAATATTATCCACTACAATCTGAATCCAAGGTGTACGTAATCCCACTTGAAGCAATGTTGAATTTAAGCTGTCCCAGTGAGTATCATCACCAGTGTAATTGGCAGTTATTGTGTAACCTTTTGACGGAAGACCAGTTATTGTTAAGTTTGCAACATATTTTCCATTAATAAATAGCACATCAGTGAAATTATCTTCCCCATTAACTGTGAATTTCACTTTACCAGTAATGGTGAAGTTACCAGCAGGAGATATTGTTGCCTGAATTGTTACAGTCTGATTAGTATAATCCAGTGAAGTAATCCCCAATTCTGTTATTGTTGGCATTTTAACATATAATGTTCCATTATAGACAGTATTTTCTTCAAGTGAATTATCGAATGCTCTTAGTTGGAATGCTCCTTGATAATAGGTATGAGGAATTAACAATTTATTGTAAGGCATGAAATATTCATCGGAAGTTAGCTGATTACCTGAATTTAGAGATGCAACTGAAATAACAGTATTGTCAAAGTCATCTACAATATGAGCCCAAAATACAAATGTGTCATTTACTGTACAGTTGTAAGTATCATTACCTAACATGTAGGTTGTTGTAGGAGTTTTGATTGTTCCATTGTTGAATATTACATAATCGAATGTGTTTTTATCAAGATACAATATACCGTCGTTCCATACTGAATAATCTACTTTACTAGCTCCAACATCAGTATTATCTTCAATGTAGTAAATTGATTTGGTTGGATTTTCACCAGTTATGTTGTTTCTAGTTAAATATATTGTAGCGTATTTGTCAATGAATATTGCATTGTGACCTATTAATGTTGAATTATATAATGTGGAGTTTCCTGCTTTGAAGTATATTGCCTCACCGTCATTTTCACAATCAAAGGTAAGGAATGTGGAATTACTAATAGCCACATTACCGTTTGCATATATTGCTCCACCATTACCCCAAGCGGCTTTGGTGTCATTGAATATTGAATTGGTAATATTTGCATTAGTGTTGTTTAAATAAATTGATCCACCATCAAAGACAGACCCTACATAGATAAATTCAAGTAAATCCATTGTTAAGTTATCTGAATCAATCCATGAAATTGAACCACCGTTTCTAACGGCAGCATCACTTCCAAATGTTAAATTGTATAATATTGAATCGTTACAGTTAACTGCAGCTATAGAACCACCATCTGCATGTGCATCGTTTGAGAAGAATGTTAGATTATACAGTTTAAGATTTGTAGCGTTTTGCCAGTAGATAGCTCCACCTTCACCATAATCACCACCAGATCCATCCTTATAACCTGAAGCCAGACCATACTTAAATGATGAATCTATTATAGTCATGTTATCTGCATTAAATCCTGCAACAGCACCACCATGGTCAAATGCTAATGATGAAGTGAAATTGGTGCTTATAATAATACCATTGTTACCGTACCACAGGATTGCTCCACCAGCACCTAATGAATAACATGAAGTGAATGAAGTGTTTATAACTTTAGTGTTATTTGAAGTGGATGCCAAGTATATTGCACCACCGTTTAAAGCCAAACTGTTTTTAAATGTTGTATTTAATATTTGACCGTCAGATCCTATCCAATCAATAGCTCCACCACGACCGGTAGATACATTGTTTCCTCCAAATTCAGAATTATTAACTGTACAGTTATTACTGTTTTCACCCACATATATTGCACCGCCGCTTACGCCTGCAGTGTTATCTATGAATATATAATGATTAATATTGATGTTGCTTACACCCATCCAAGCAAGAGCTGCACCGGATATTCCTGCATAGTTTGATGTGAAATTATTGTATTCACCAAATCCTCCAGTAGCATTGGATTCCCTACATAAAGCAGCACCATATCCATCTGCACGGTTTGATATGAATTTGGTGTAAGTAAGATTCATAAGTGTAGCGTTACAGTCAATAGCCCCACCATTAGCAGTTGCAGTGTTGTTTTCAAATATTGAATTAGATATTTCACTGCCGCTTGAAATACCGTTTAAGTAAATAGCACCACCATAACCTGCAGAGTTGGCTGTGAAATTGGAGTTTTTGACTTCACCAGCCTGTGATCTCCAGTCAATAGCTCCACCATGGTCTTTTGCAGCATTATTTTTAAACACAGAATCATAAATTACACTTGATTTCCCTGTTAAACCAGCATATAAAGCTCCACCGTTTTCACCAGCAGTGTTCTCATAGAATCTATCATCAGATAATGTAATACCAGATCCCCTTAAGTTGATTGCACCACCCTCTAAAGTTGCAGTGTTTCTTGTAAATGTTACATTGGTTACATTAACAAATCCTGAACCCTCATCAAACCATACTGCACCACCATAGTAAGCAGAGTTGTCAGTGAAATTAGAGTTGATAATTGTAGCATTATCTCCAACAACATCAATAGCTCCACCATGACCTCCAGTAGAGTTGAGAATTCTGTTTCCATCAAATACACAGTAATCTATAATTGCATTATCACTGTCTTGAGCTACATAAATTGCCGCACCGGTCTGATATGCAGTGTTATTTATGAACTTATAATCAACAATATGAATGTTTTTTACTCCCATCCATGCAAGACCTGCACCTGAAATGTCTGCATGGTTTGCAATGAATGTATTATTAGTACCGTGACCACCAGTCGCTCCGGCTTCCCTACATAATGCAGCACCATACTCACCAGCATAGTTAGAGTCAAAAGTAAGGTTGTAAATTCCTATGTTGGATGCATTACACTCTATAGCTCCACCGTTTTTAGTAGCGTTGTTGAACATAAATATTGAATCAGTCACGTTTGTATTAGCTGACCTTCCATTGAAGAATATACCTCCACCATATCTAGCAGAGTTATTAGTGAAGTTTGAGCCTCTAATTTCACCGGCTTGTGCAATCCAGTAGATACCTGCACCATAACCTGTTGCAGTGTTTGATTCGAATACAGATTCATGAACCAAGTTATGAGTACCAATACCACCAACATACAATGCAGCACCATCTTTAGCTTCATTGTTGTAGAATTTAGAATCATCCACATGTACTGCTGAAGCATGTAAGTTGATTGCACCCCCTTGCTCATATGCTCTGTTGGAAGTGAAAATAGCATTATCAATGTTTGTATTACCTGAATCTGAACCTACGTATAATGCACCGCCTAGTCTAGCATAGTTACCTGTGAAATTGGAATTTTCAATTGTTGCATTGGATGCAAGACAGTTGATAGCACCACCAACACCTAAATCTTCAGGATAGCTACCTAAAGCATAATAATAAACTGTTTCCTGAGTATTCATGACTGTTTTATTAATCAACTCAATATCATCAGTATAATCAACTCTGTATGTCATTGGCATGCCGTCCCATGCATCCCAGGTAAATGAACCTTCCCAAGCAATGGTTGCATTGGTTACATAGTTGTTTTCAAATGTGGAGTTGATTATTGAACAGTTGTGACTGTTAGGACTTACATGAATCGCTCCACCACTTACATTTGCAGTGTTGTTGGTGAATGTGTAGTTGGTAATAGTTATTCCAATTGAACCCATCCATGCAAGAGCTGCACCTGAAACGTATGCATGGTTATTGATGAATGTGTTGTTTTCACCAGACCCTCTTTCAGCATTAACCTCCCTACATAATGCAGCACCAAATTGAGCATAGTTAGCATCGAATATTGTATTAATTAAAGTCATTTGAGTTGCATTGGAATCAATTGCCCCACCACGATATTTAGCATGGTTGTCTGTGAATATACATTGTGAAACTTCACTTGAATCTGAAAGTCCTCCAAAGTACAATCCACCACCATAATTAGCACAGTTGCCTGTAAAGTTAGAGCTTACCACAGTACCTGAAGAGGCAATCCAACTAATAGCACCACCATTACCATCACTAACAGTGTTTCTTTCGAAAACAGAATCATATACATAGTTGGTATCACCAATACCACCTACATATAATGCTCCACCTTCACCAGAGTGATCTCCACTTCCAGCATGATTGTCATAGAAGTTGGATGCATTGATAGTTACGGAAGATGCATTTAAACTGACTGCTCCACCAGTAACTGTTGCATTGTTATTGTAGAAGTTTGAATCAGTAATATTGATTTTACCGGAGTCACTGCCTACAAATATAGCCCCTCCATCATATGCGCGGTTGTTTGTGAAATTGGAATTTGAAACTGTACCTTTTTCTGCATACCATTCTATAGCACCACCATGGCCACCAGTTTCATTTTCAACATAATTGTTTTCAAATACTGAATTTTCAATTAGGCAATTTCCACTTCCTTCACCGATATATATGGCTCCACCGCTGTATCCAACATAGTTATTGTAGAAGTAATATGTGTCAATGTGGATGCTTGATGAATTCATCCATGCAAGAGCTGCACCTGCGTAATCTGCATGGTTATTTATGAAAGTGTTGTTATATCCATGTCCTCCAGTTGCATTTACTTCCCTACATAATGCTGCACCAATATATGCATGGTTAGAGTCAAATGTTGTATTTTCTAATGACATGGAAGAATTACAGTCAATAGCACCACCACGAGTATTTGCATTGTTAAGTGTGAATGTTGAGTTGACTATTTTACTATTTGAAGCAGATACGTTATAGTATATACCTCCACCTAACTCGGCAGTGTTGTTATATACAAAGGAATTATTTAATGAACCGTTTGCTCCAGCCCAGTATATTGCTCCACCAGCATTTACAGAGTCATTTTTTAAACCGCCTGCATTACCGTTAGCAAATTCAATATTGACAAAAGTAACATTGGAGGATGTGATATTGAATATTCTGGAATATCCTTTTGCATCAATAGTCCAACCATTACCATAAATTATCAATGGTTTGTCAATATTGGTAATGTTCATACATCCATCATCATATATCCTGTTAAAATCATCATAAGTAAAACTATAAGCCCTGTCTAAGTAGATTATGTAAATATCACTGCCTTGTTGCTGCGTAATATTGGCTTCGATTGCATCTTGAAGAATTGCAAACTCACCCTTATCACTACCATGAGCTGTTTCTGTTGTATTATATTCTTTATGCATATATTGCGCATTGTAGAATTCAACACTTATATTATATACACCCTCTCTTCTAAGCTCATCCACATTCACATACAAGATGCCCTGAAGTTCATTGTAGTGAGGTTCAAAATTCTCTTCAGTTACAATGACCTGTTTAACCATTCCTGTTTCATTTGTAACATTTACAACAAAGCGAAGTGAATTTTTAGATATCTCAGTTGGTTTTAATAAGGAAATCATAATTGTCGGAGATTGTTCATATGCATATGGAACAATTATAAATTCATAATCAGTATTATTTTCAAATAATGATGTGATGATAAATTTAGTTGATGTATCAACAGCAGACACATTAGTCCTGTTTGTATCTGATGAAACTTGTCCTATTCCATCAAAGTTATTGTAATCTCTATAAGCTACTGCTCCACCTTTAGTTAGATATAAAACAGCACCACCATTATATGTAGCTGTGTTATTGATAAATGTATCATTATTTATTTTAAGACCGTATGTGCTTGAGGCAGTATTATAATATAAAGCTCCACCGTTGCCTGCATGGGATTTGATAAATGTGGAGTCTGTAATATATACTTCTGTTAAAGTAGTATTGACATAAGTTGCACCACCGTTTCCAGTAGCATTGTTTCCTTCAAAGGTACAGTTAACTATCCTATTGTTATTGTTTGCAACAAAAATTGCTCCCCCATCAATAGCACTGTTATTTGTGAAGTTAGAATATGCTATTCTTTTAGTGTCTGATCCTTTAAATCCGGCGTAAATTGCACCACCATAATCTGCATGATTTCCAGTGAAATCAGAATAGGTAATATCCGGAACATTATTATTTACAGGCGCATATATTGCACCACCATATACAGCACTATTGTTTGTGAAGTTGTTATTTAAAACATGAAGGTTATTATAACTAGCATAGACAGCACCACCATATATGGCGGAGTTACCTGTGAAATTGTTATCTAAGACAGTATTATTATTTTTATTGATATACAATGCCCCACCATAGGTAGCAGTGTTATTTATAAATACCATATCGCTGATTGTTATATGTTCTCTCTCCCAATTAAATGCTCCAGCATAAGTTGCATTGTTACTTATGAAAGTTAAATTGGCGTATACAAACTTAGTTACTCCAGCAGTAAGATATATTCCTCCACCTGTATCTTTTGCATTATTATTAGACATTGTGATATTGCCTAATGCGAAATTGGAATTAGCCCATATAGCACCACCATACATTGTGGCATTGTTTGCGTCAAGAGTGGAATTAACTAATTGAATATTTGATCTGAGTGAATCGAAAGTGATTGCACCACCATAATTTGCAGTGTTGTTTATTGCAGTAATGTTATCCAGTATAACATTATTACATTCTTTAACTAACATGGCACCACCACCACGATTATTCTTAGCATCCAAATTACCTTTAGCGGTGTTGTTAATAAAGGTTACATTAGAAACTAGAATATCAAGAGGAGACAGTACAGTAGCCTGCTGATTGGATATGTACAATGCACCA
>CAZOYH010000031.1:0-15581 GCA_964583995.1 uncultured Methanobrevibacter sp. | reverse complement strand
AATTAAAAAAAGTTCTTTAAAGAATTAAAAAAATTCTTCAAAGATTAATTTCCTAGCTGTTCAAATCCTTTGGTTGCAAGCAATTTGGTAAATGAACCTTCAGGAATCATTATGATGTTTCCTTTTGAGTATTCATTTAATGCAGCTTTTACCATAGTGGCTTTTTTATCAGGATCTTTTGCAGCGGTTGCAATTGCTTTTGTCAATACCATTACAGCATCGCCTCTAGACATTGTTCCTTGAACATTTTCACTTCCGGCATATCCATTGTATGCATCATTTGAACGAACAATATCTGCAGCACTAAGGTTTGTTACTTCACCATTTACCTCAAGAGGTCTTACGGTATCTAAAACATTGTCTAAACCTTCATCATAAACAATTACTACTGCATCGGAATGTAATCCAGTATTGTACTCTACAATTTCCTGAGCGTATTTCGCACCATTTTGAACTCCATCCCAAAGACAATCGTGGAGATACATATTTCCAGAAAGGCCTCCTGGGGCGGGTTGTGATGGGTGGTACATTCCACCAGGATAAACTGGAGTGTAATTTGCTAGGCTTCCGTTTTCTAAATGAACCATAAATGCCATGTCTACAGATCCATTAGGTTGTTCATATTTGTCGGAAGCGAGTACAAGAATGTCCTTACTTTCTTGGGTTAAATCAGGACCTCCGAATAATGCTCCAGCTATTACAGCAAGTAATCCGATAAGAATAACGAGTAAAATAGCTATTATTAATTTTTTATAACGTCTCATTCAATTCCCAACCTAAATTTAAAAATTATCTAAAAAACTTTTATACTTATCTAATTATTTTCAGATTAAATTATATAAACATTTTTAAAAAAGCGTGGTTTTAAGTGGTTTTTTAAAATTTAAAAAAGTTTTCAGTAGAAAAATAATAAAAAAGTTATTAGAAGATGAATTTATTCATCTTCTGCAATAAATGCTTCTATTCCAAGAGCTGCGCATTCTGGGCAAACCCAATCATCTGGCATGTCTGCAGGTGTTGCACCAGCAGGAATGTTGTATGCAGGGTCACCTTTTTCGGAATCAAATCTGTATTCACAATGTAAACAAACATAGATAGTCATTTTAATAATCTCCTTTAAAGTTTCACTATTAAAATTATTAATAGCTAATTAGTTGTTAGTTTATTTCACATATTATTTAAAAATTACCTTTGAAAATTTAGTAAAGTTAATTTATAAGTTACAAGTAAAAATATAATATTATTAGTTAATTTTTCGGGGTAGTAAAAATGAAAGCAATTATTTTATGTGCCGGTGAAGGTTCTAGGATGAGGCCATTAACACTTACAAAGCCTAAAACCATGTTGCCGGTTGCTGGAAAACCAATCATGCAGTATAATATCGAAGCATTAAAAGATAACGGTATTAAAGATATTCTATTAATAGTCCGATATAAAGAAGAGATGGTTCGAGATTACTTTGGTGACGGCAGTGAATTTGGCGTGAATATCACTTATCAAACCCAAAAGGATTTCTTAGGTACTGCTAATGCTATTTCATATGGAAAGGATTTCATTAATGACAGTTTGATTGTTCTAAACGGAGATATCATATTGGATAATGAAATCATCAATGAAATAATTAAAAAATACAATTACATGAAACCTGACACTTTAATGCTTTTGACAGAAGTTGAAGATCCTTCCGCTTTTGGAGTTGTTGAAATCGAAGATGGAAACATTAAAAGCATTGTGGAAAAGCCTAAAAAAGATGAAGCTCCAAGCAACTTAGTTAATGCAGGAATTTATGTTTTTAACAAAGATATATTTGATAAAATTGACAAAACTGAAATTTCAGAAAGGGGTGAATACGAAATCACCGATTCAGTAACTATGCAGATTAATGAAGGAAAAACAGTCATTGGTCATAAAACCAACAAAGATTGGATTGATGTCGGTCGTCCTTGGGAGTTGATTGAAGTTAACGAAGAGCTAATCGGCCAGCTTAAAACTGAAATCAAAGGTACTGTTGAGGAAGGTGCACATATTCATGGTGAAATATTTTTGGATGAAGGAAGTATTATCCGGGCAGGAGTATACATAGAAGGCAATGTATACATAGGTAAAAACTGTGATATAGGTCCTAACTCTTACATTAGGGGTAATTCATACTTTGGTGACCATGTTCATGTTGGAAATGCCGTTGAAATTAAAAACTCAATTATTATGGAAAATACAAATGTCAGTCATTTAAGTTATGTTGGGGACTCAGTAATAGGTTCCAACTGTAACATAGCTGCAGGAACAAACATTGCAAATTTACGTTTTGATAACAGGTCAGTTAAAACCAAAATCAAAAATAAGATGATT
The DNA here is from genome assembly GCA_964583995.1 of uncultured Methanobrevibacter sp. GTDB lineage: Archaea > Methanobacteriota > Methanobacteria > Methanobacteriales > Methanobacteriaceae > Methanocatella. Next base: position 13,232 of record CAZOYH010000031.1, on the reverse strand, counting down.
GACAGTGGAAGACGTAAACTCGGATCCATTATCGGGGATTCTGTAAAAACAGGAATCAATTCCAGTTTTTCACCGGGTGTGAAGGTAGGATACAATTCCACTATCGGTTCAGGGGTTTTGTTATATGATGATGTACCCTCTGATACAAGAGTATTGGTAAAACAAAATCATATCATACAAGATAAGAAAGCTAAAAAATAATTATTGGCGATATTATGGAAAATAAAAAAGACTCTATTGTAATATGCCCTGGTGCACAGGTAATTGGTGAAGTTGAATTGGGAAAAAACGTATCAATCTGGCACGGAGCCGTCATAAGGGGAGATACAGATTCAATAACCATTGGTGATAATTCCAATGTTCAGGACAATTGTGTCGTGCACTGTACAAAAGGATATCCTGTAAATATTGGAGAAAATGTTTCAGTTGGTCATGGAGCTGTTGTTCATGGCTGCACACTTGATGACAATGTTTTGGTTGGGATGAATGCAACCATATTAAATGGGGCACACATTTCCAAAAACTCTATTGTTGGAGCCGGTGCAGTTGTAAGTGAAGGAAAAGATTTTCCTGAAGGAAGTCTGATTTTAGGTGTTCCTGCACGTGCAGTAAAGGAGGTTTCACCAGAACAGATTGAACTTATCCAAAAAAATGCAGACAATTATGTTAAACTTTCCAAACAGTATAAGGAAGATTAGATTATGAAAGCAAGAAAAATAGTAGATGAAATGGATTCATATGTTCCCGGAAGATCTCAGGATGAGATTGCAAACGATTTTAACTTAAAAAAAGAAGATATAATTAAATTAGGTTCTAATGAAAATCCATGGGGGCCATCTCCAAAAGCCATGAAAGCTATTGAAGATGAAATAAAATCAATTAACAGATATCCGGAATCCCAACTAAAGGAATTAGTTAAAGAAATTGCCAAATATTCTGGTGTTAAAGATTCACAGGTTATTATAGGTGGGGATGGAGCTGATGAAATTATTGATGTTCTTGCAAAAACCTTCATTGATGAAGGTGATGAATTTATAGTTCCTCTGCCTTCATATATGTATTATGAATACTTGTTGCAGCAGTATGGGGCAAAACCAGTATATGCAAAATGGGATTTGGAAAAAAACGAATTGGATGTTAGCTCAATTTTTGATGCAGTCACTGACAAAACTAAAATGATGTTTTTATGTTCTCCGAACAATCCTACTGGCACATTGATTGACAAAGAAGTTTTAGTTGAAATTGCATCCAAAAATCCAGAAATATTAATTGTTATTGATGAAGCTTACTTTGAATACTCTGAAGTTACAAATAAAGACTTAATAAATGAATTTGACAATATATTCATTATTCGTACAATGTCTAAAGTTTTGGGTCTTGCAGGCATGAGAATAGGTTATGGGCTTGCATGTGAAGAAATTATTGAGTATATGCACAGAATCAAACCGGTATTTTCTCTTACAAGACTTTCATTTGTTGCAGCACTCAATACCTTTAAAGATACTGAATATATAGAAGAATCTATTAGAAAAGGTATCGAGTCAAGACAGTACTTATATGATGAAGTGTCAAAAATCGATGGACTTTATGTATTTCCTTCAAAATCCAATTTCATGCTGATTGATGTAAGAAAAACAGGTTTCACTGCTTCAGAACTTGCACTGGAACTTATGAAAAAAGGAATTATTGTAAGGGACTGTACTTCATTTAAAGGTCTTGATGAATACTGGATTCGTATAAGCATCTGTACTTTAGAGGAAGATAAGAAATTTATTGAAATATTAAAAGAGGTTTTAAGTTAAATGTATATTGGTGGAACTGTAATATCTTCTGTTGAATTTCATGGAAACATGTCATTAGTTATTTTTATGTCAAAATGCCCTCTTGCCTGCAGGTATTGTCATAATGTTGAGCTATTGGAAGATGATACTGAATGGTCTTTTGAAAAGATTAAGCAGGAAATAGACTCTTCAGCTGATTTTTTAGATGCTATTGTAATTTCTGGTGGGGAGCCATTGGTGCAAGTGGATGCAGTTGCTGAGATATTAACTTATGTCCGCCAGATTGGTCTTAAAACAAAACTTGATACAAGTGGAATTTATCCAGATAAACTTAAACAGTTGATAGATTTGAATTTACTTGATTTTGTTTCACTTGATGTTAAAACTACTTTTTCAAAATATAAAAAGGTTACTGGAGCCAATGTTGGTTTTCAGGTTAAAAAATCAATGGATTTAATCAATGATGCAGGCATTCATCTTGAAATAAGAACCACTTACGTTCCAACATTGCATACCAAAAAGGATATACATAATCTTGTCAGTGAAATTCAGGCTGATGTATATACAATTCAACAATTCAGAAATAAAAATGTCCTGGATCCTGCTTTGGAAAAAGTTGAAGTTCCAAATCCTCATGATTTGGCAAAACTTGCAGAAGAAATCAAACCATATTTTGATGGTGTTGTTAAAGTTAAATCCGGAGAATTCGGTGAACAGATAATTAATTAGGATGATTTTATGCCGATTCTATCATTTTCAAGTAATGATATTGATGTCATCACTGGTAAGAAAACCAGAACAATACGTAAAGCATGGAAAACTCCTCTAAAAGTTGGGGATAGACTATATTGTTATTGGAATTTGGTTTCAAAAGAAAAGATGAAGATTTTTGAAGCTTTTGTAACTGGTGTTGAGGATATTTCCTTTGATGAAATTGATGGAAATGATGAACTTGCCAGACAGGAAGGATTTAAAGATTCCAAGGACATGCTCAGGGAATTTAAAAAGATGTATGGTGGCAGAATCGACCCGAATGATAAATTCCAAATAATTTATTTTGAAAAAATCAACATTGATGACTGGAAAGGAGATAAAATAGATGAAAAAGCCATGATTACCAAAAGGGCTGATATTCTATTTGACAGTGGTAAATTTGACAAGTCAACAATGTGTTATGATGCTGCATTAAAGCTTGATCCTAGAGATGTCTATCTTTTAAACAAACAGGGTGATAACCTCTCAAGGCTTGGAAGGTTTATTGATGCGATTGAATGTTATGATAAGGCTTTGGAAATCGAGCCGGACAACATTTACATTTTAAACAATAAGGCTATTGCACTTTTGAACTCTGGAAACATTAACGAGGCTTTAAAGGTAAGTACAATTGCTTATAATTATCGTCCGAGCAGTCCGATTGTTCTTTATTGGAGAGGATTCATTCTGGAAATGCTTGGAAGATATGATGCCGCCCTAAGGGTATATGACAAGCTTATTGTTATTGATGGTGAAAACCCTGAAGTGTGGAATTCAAGGGGTAACTTATTGACTGATATGGGAATGCTGGAGGAAGCCATTGAATCATTCGATAAGGCGGTTGAAGTGTGTTTGGATGATTCTGAAATGGATGCTGGAGCTATAAATAGAATGGGCAATGCATACATTGATTTGGGAAAATTGGATGAAGCATTGGAATGCTTTAACAAAGCCATTGATTTGGAAAAACACAATATTGACTTTTTACTTAATAAAGGAGTAGTATTGATGGAATTGGGCAAATTTGAAGAGGCTGTTGACAGTTTTAACAAGGTACTGCTTAGAAATCCTGACAATGAGGATGCATTTTTCTTAAAAGAAGAGTGTTTGGAAAACTTTTAGATTTTTCTATTTTTTAATGTAGATGGACTATTTTTATTTAATTTGTTTTAAAATGTGATGTTAATATTTTAAAATTATCGGCTATTAAATTTATTTTAAAAAGAGAAATAGTAGTTTAATTAATCGTTTCTTTCAATTAATTAAACCAAAATTATTATCTATTTTTTGTATTTTTTAATTAGACTGATACCCCAGTCGGTCATCTCATCTGCTTTTTCCTGAGAGTCACTTTCGGCAAAGCATCTGAAAATCGGTTCAGTTCCTGATGGTCTGATAATTACCCAACCATCTTCTTTTAGAATTTTAACCCCGTCTGTCAGGTCAAGTTCAAAATCAGTAGTGTTTTTAATCTCATCTGCTATGCTTGACATGACGAATTCCTTTTCATCATCAGGGCACTCGATTTTCATTTTGCTTGCATAATAAACCGGAAGTTCAGCTACCAATTCAGATAGAGGTTTACCTTCTTTTGCAAGGATTTCTAAGATTTTAGCAACTGTCATAACTGCATCTCTTCCATAAACAAAGTCGGGGAAAATCAAGCCGCCGTTTTCTTCACCACCAAACAGTCCGTCTTCATCTTTGAGCTTACGGGCAACAAGCAAATCACCAACAGCAGTAGCAATTACTTCGCCATTGTACTCTTCAGCCACATCATAAATGGTCTGTGAGGTTGCAACGGTTGTAACAATAATTCCGCCATCGTTTTCCTTAAGCATTTGTTTTTCAACAAGTGTAAAGGTCTTATCTCCCAAAACAAAGTTGCCTTTCTCGTCAATACAGATTGTCCTGTCCGCATCACCGTCATGAGCAAGACCAATGTCTGCACCAAGCTCTTTTACAACTTTAATCAGTTCCTGCAAGTTTTCCTCAATTGGTTCTGGGTCACGACCTGGGAAAAATCCGTCAGCCTGACAGTTAAGGGTTGTAACTTCACAACCTAATTTCTGAATTAGGTATGGTGCTGTAAAGCATCCTGCACCGCTTCCGCAGTCAACAACAACTTTTAGTTTTGCTTCACGAATAGCATCAGCATCAACTTTGGAGATTGCTTCTTCAACATATTCGTCAATGACCTTGTCGTTAGTATAAATTTGACCAATCTCGGAAAATGGAACTCTTATTGGCTCTTCATCAAAGTATAATTTTTCTATTGCCAAATCCATTTCATCAGGTATTCCAATACCAAATTCATCTAAAAACTTAAGCCCATTATATTTCGGAGGGTTGTGTGAAGCAGTAATCATTACTCCTCCATCATAATATTTGCGAACTGCGTACTGAACACCTGGAGTAGGTAGGATTCCCAAATCCACCACATCACATCCGGAAGATAAAAGACCTGCTTTAACTGCTTCCTTTAACATTGGTGTTGAGGTTCTTGTATCTCCGCCGACTGCAACTGTTCCCTGAATTTGAGAACCGTAACAGGCTGCAAGTCTTGAAGCGAACTCGGGGGTTAAAACATCATTTGCTGTTCTTCTAACTCCGAATGTTCCGAATAATCTTTTCTTGTCAGACATTTTATTAATTCCTTTTAATTTGTATAATTGATTTTTGGATTTCAAATAATAAATAGGTATTGCTAATTGATTATTCTCAAACTGTCTCCGCTTGACAATATCAGTTCCAATTCAGAATTATACTCGGTTATAGTTCCGGTAACCTGAACCTTTCTGTTTTTAAAATCATCAATGTCCAAATTTCTCGACTGAATCTCAGCTACCTGCTTTTCAAATATGATAAGTGGAATCTGCCCATTACCATCATTTATTGTTAAAAAATAACTGGTTTTTGAGCTGGACTGGGCAATGTCAGTTATAATTCCTTCAACACAGACCTTTTCATCAATCATGGCTCTTGAAATATCATCAATGCCAACTTTTTTAACCTCAATTGACGGGGTAAAAACGATTAATCCGATAATGCCGATTAGGGATGTTATCAGCGCTATTCTAAGTAGTTTGTCATCTGTAATTTTCATGGTTTTTCATAGTTTTTCAAAGTAAAAATAGGTGTTAGGATTTTTGTTTGTTAAATTTATTTAGGTGTGAAAATATAATATGAAATATGTTTGAAAATTTGACAAAAACTGAGTTGTACGCTACATTAACCGGAGTTTTTACCGCTTGCTTAATTGTATCCAATATCATCGCCGGTAAAACATTTGACTTTTTTTCTTTTACTTTGCCGTGTGCGGTGATTATATTTCCGATAATATACATTGTCAATGATGTTCTAGCGGAAGTCTACGGATATCAAAAGGCACGTCGCGTAATCTTACTGGGATTTTTTATGAACCTTGTTGCTGTAATATGTTATAACGTTACCATATGGCTTCCGGCTCCAGTATTTTTTGAAAATTCAGAGGCTTTTTCTATAGTTTTAAGCTCCACATTTAGGTTATTGGTTGCAAGTTTTGTTGCATATCTTGCAGGTTCACTTGTCAACGCCAAACTGATGGTATATTTGAAACAGTGGGATGAGGATAAGCTGTTTTTCAGATGCATATTTTCAACATTGTTTGGTGAAGGTTTGGATGCTATAGTGTTTATTTTCATCGGATTTTTTGGAACAATGCCCTTTGAAGCGTTACTCTTGATGATAGTTGTTCAGGCCTTGTTTAAGACATGCTATGAGATAATTATATATCCATTAACAAGGTATGTTATTGGTAGTGTTAAGGCACTTCCTAACTAAAACAATTTTATAAAACGGCTTCAATATTGATTTAACTTCGTAAAATTGCTTTAATTAATGAGTAAATTATTTATAATTTATAGTTCAATTATTTAATTATCTAAATTTCTTTACTGGTGATTAAATTGATTGACAAGATATATGACAAAACATCAAAGATTTCATTTTCAACATATGGTGACGATTTTTTGAGGTATTTCGGAGAATATGCGAAAATAATTCAGGAATTAGGAACAGAAACTGATACATTAAATGGTAAAAATAAGCGTTTAGATAAGTTAGTTCTTGTTGATGATGGAACATTGCAAAATTGGGAATTCGAATTAAAAGATTTGGATGAAGATTCATTAAAAAAATCTTGGTGTTACAATAATCTTAAATCGGCTGAAACTGGAAAAATTGTAGATAGTTTCATTGTTGCTTTTGGAAATTCTAAAAACTGTGATGAAACAGTTGATATTGGAATATCCATCCATTTTGCTCCAATAATCAAATATTTTCAGAAAATGGGACTGCCCGAAAAGCTTAAAAACATTGAAGCTAAAGTAAAAAACAATGAGAAAGTAGACATATTCGACGAACTAACACTGATATTCGTAACGTTGTCTGCTCATGATAAGGACAAACAAGAAACATTAAATAGAGTTTGTGATGTCTTAAAAAAAGTAGAGTATATTGATGGCTTCAGAAGAAAAGTCATAGATTCATTAATCGCTTTTCAAATAGAAAATTTCATTGACTCTAAAGACGAACGTGATAGATTAAACGGAGTGGTAGATATGCAAATGTCTGTTGAAGAGTTATTTAAACAGGTTTTTCTTGAAGACGAATATGATAAAGGTTATGATAAAGGTTATGATAAAGGTTATGATGAAGGTAAAGATGAAATGATTTTGAACATGTTGAAGAAATCTGCAAGCATAGATTTCATTCAAGATGTTTCAGGATATTCTAGAGGACATATCCTCAAAATCAAAAACCAATATTTTGCAGGCAAATAGGGGAGTATCCTTTACATGCCAAATATTCAATTTCCAGTATTATACATGGAAATTAACCTTTCAACGGTGTCCACATCCATCGGACCTTTATCCTTTCTTATATTCTTAACGACAGGGAACCTTAGGGAATAGCCTGTTTCATATTCTGGGGATTCAACAATTTCTGAAAATGCAATCTCTAAAACTATTTTCGGCTCAACAATTATTTCACGGCCTTTTGTTGATATTTCAAGCTCTTTCATCTTGCCGGTTAAATACTCCAAAGTGGCATCGTCAAGGCCGGTTGCGGCATATGCCACGCTTTTAAAGTCATCATTTTCGTCTCTAAGTGCCACAAGATATGATCCGACAAAATCTCCTCTTTTTCCTATTCCGTATGTTCCTCCAATAACGATCATGTCTAAAGTTTCAGGTTCTGCTTTGTATTTAAGCATTTTTTTGCCTCTAAGGCCAGGAATATATGGTTCTGAAGCATCCTTAATCATGATTCCTTCATGGCCGCCTTCAATTGAGCTTTCAAATAGTTCCTGAAGCTCGCCAATGTTATCTGGAGTTCCGACTTTCATAGTACTTAAGTTCATTGCATCAACAGATGTATCTACAATGCTTTCAAGTGTTGCTCTTCTTGTCTTTAAAGGTTCATCAATCATTGGAACCTTATAAAAGAGAACATCAAATAAGTATAATTTTAAAGGAACATTCTCCATAGCTTCCTCTACATTGTGTTTTCTTCTGACCCTGTGAAGGATGTTCTGGAATGGGAGTGGTTTTCCGTCACGGGTAGCTATCACTTCACCTTCAACAATGTAGTTTTCATGAGGAAGATATTCATCAAAGAGTTCCACGATTTCAGGAAGTGCGTGGGTGATATTTTCCAGTCTTCTTGTGAATATGTTAATTTCATTGCCGTTTCTGTGGACTTGCAGTCTGATTCCATCATATTTTGTCTCACAGATTGCTTCACCCATCTCGGGTATGATTTCCTCAAGTGGAGGTGCAAGCTGTGCAAGCATTGGCTTAACTGGTGTTCCGGGGGTTAAATTTAATTTTTTAAGGCCTTCTGCGCCTTCCTCTTTTGCAGTTCTTGCAACAACTGAAAAGTCGTTTGTAAGCATCTGAGCCCTTTCAACAACATCTTTATCAATGTTGAAAGCTTCAGCTATTGCATCTCTTACAACACCGTCTCCAACACCTATTCTTAACTCCTCTGTTATTGTACGGGTTAAATATTTTGCTTCGGTTGCACTGGCTTGGCTTAATAATTCTAAAATGACTGCTATTTTACGGTTGGTAGACCTTGAACCGCTTATTGTGGATAGTTTACGTAAACTGTTGAAAACAAAGTCGATTGTTAGGGGTTGTGAGAAAAATGTCATCTGGGATTTTTTGGCATATAACTTAATGCATGCAAGACCGATGTCGCCTTCATCACGAACAGCATCCTCTACAGCAGCCTGTGTTGTTCCAACCGCTTCTGCAACTGCTCTTTCCACTAATTTTCCACCAATTCCAATTTCTTCTGAGCTCCATGCAGGAAATACAACGCCCAAAATTAAAAGCCCAACCTTTTCAATAGTGTCGCAGTCCAGTTTCTTCAGGTATTCGGCTATTATTTCAGTTTTTTCAAGTCTTTTTGTAGTTGCCTCAAGAGCTGAGTAAACGTCAACTAATTCTTGGTACTTCATCAGAAATCGCCTTTTGCTATTTTTACTGCGCAATATTCTCCGCACATTGCACACATTTCATCATCGTCAAGTTCACATTTGTCACGGTACTTTCTAGGTTTGGATTTATCCAAAGCTAAGTTAAACTGGCTTTCCCAGTCGAAATCTTTTCTTGCCTGAGCCATTTTTAGCTCTCTTTCCCATGCCTGCGGAAGACCTTTTGCAACGTCTGCCGCTTCAGCAGCAATTTTTGATGCAATGACTCCTTCCTTTACATCTTCAAGACTTGGAAGGGATAAGTGTTCTGCAGGGGTAACGTAACATAGGAAACTGGCTCCGTAGGTTGCAGCTATAGCTCCTCCGATTGCTCCTGTAATATGGTCATAGCCTGGTGCAATATCAGTTACTAATGGTCCGAGTACATAAAACGGTGCACCGTGACATATTGTCTTTTGAATTTCCATATTTGCCTTAATCTGGTTTAAAGGCATGTGTCCCGGCCCTTCCACCATTACCTGAACGTTGGCGTCCTGAGCTCTTTTAACAAGTCCTCCAAGATTTACAAGCTCCTGAATTTGAGGGATATCGCTTGCATCAGCAAGACAACCTGGTCTTAAGCCGTCACCTAAGGATAATGTGATGTCATATTCATAAGCAAGCTCTAAAAGATAATCGTAATTTTCATATAACGGGTTTTCCATGTCGTTGTGGTTAATCCATGAAGCCAAAAATGTTCCGCCACGGCTCACGATTCCCATCATCCTCTTTGTCGCTTTTAGTTTTTGAACCAAATCCTTTGTAATTCCGCAGTGAAGCGTCATAAAGTCCACTCCCTCTTTTGCCTGATTTTCAATGGCTTTGAAGATGTCATCAGGATCCATATCAATGATTTTCCTGTTTTTATTTAATGTGATGACGCCTGCTTCATATATAGGCACTGTTCCGATACATAAATCGACTGCATCCATGATTTTTCGTCTGAATAAAGTCAAATCGGAACCTGTGGAGAGATCCATCAGTGCATCAGCGCCATATTCCTGAGCTAATTTCGCTTTATTTATTTCCAAATCAATGTCATCAATTTTGGATGATGAGCCGATATTCGCATTGATTTTGGTCTTAAGACCTTCTCCAATACCGCAAGGTTTGGAATGACCTTTGATATTTTTAGGAATTACAACTAATCCTTTATCTATTAATTTAGCTAGTTTACTGACATCTATATTTTCTTTTTCTGCAACAAACTCCATTTCAGGGGTGATGTTGCCTTTTTGAGCTTCGCTTTTCTGAGTCAAATTTATCCCTCATGTTGACTAATCATTATGAATTATATATTTTCAAGTATATAGAATTATTTAGTAATATTTTAGGGTGTTAATTATTAGATATATATTTTTTGATACAGAAACATCAGGTTTGGATTGTAGAAATTGTAGAATAATAGAGCTTGCAATGCTTACAGTTGAAGATGGTGAAGTTATTGATACTTATGATGAGTTTATAGACATTGGTGAGGCATTATCTCCTAAAGTCATTGAACTTACAGGTATTACAAATGAAATACTGAGAACTGAAGGCATCAATGAAAAAACTGTTGCAGAGGATTTAAAAAAGAGACTTACCAAAGGCACAACAATGGTCGCCCATAACTGTCAGTTTGACTTGCTGTTTGTTTATTTTCTCTTAAAACGTTATTTTCCTAGCGAAGCTGATAAAATCGTATCAAATGTAGGTTGGATTGATACTGTATCTATTTTAAAAGACAGGAAGGATTATCCTCATAAATTGATTGATGCTGTTCACCATTATGATATCGAAGAGGTTAATTTCCACAGGGCAATTGATGATACAAAGGCATTATATGAAGTTGCGCGTGCAATGAAAAGGGAACGTGATGATATCCTTGAATATGTTAATGTTTTTGGTTATAATCCGAAATATGGTGCTGGATTAAATCAATTTTCATTTATTAAATATAAACCTCAGCCATATCACAATTGCGGAAAATTAGATTCAGATAAAATATTGCCAAGACGTTGAGGTCAATATTGCTTTTTGTTTGAAATGGGGTTTTAAAAAAAATAGTTTTTTCATTGCAATGCATTCTGAATTTCGTAAGCTAAATCAAGAGCTTTTTGAGCATTTTTGGATGTTATAATACTTACAATATCATAATCAGCTCTAACTCTTAATTCAATTAAATCACCATATCTTCTACTGATGTGGTGTTGGTTTAATGTTTCTAGGGCAATGAGTATTGCAACATGGTACCCAACATCTTTTTTGGAATAGTCTCTAACATCATGGTGCGGACCATTTTGGATAATCCAGTCTTGAGCATGGAGATATGTTGAAAGATATGCTCGATTGATTATTGTTCGATGAATGCATTGCAAATCGTAGTCTTCATCTGAAAATTCGTGTTCTTTCAAATATTCAGCGAAATCTATTAAATGTTGGGGTGTGAATGCATGAACCATATCTATACCTCATACATATTTGAAACAATGACTGTACAAATTTCAGCCAAGCATTCAATACCTTCTTCTTCTGTAAATTCATCTACTTCATCAGAAACCTGGTCCCATACATCAAATATTCTTCGATTTGACCATTCATCGGGTGCTTGTATGATGAAAGCATTGAAGGAATTGTTGTTTGTAGGATTTCTTTCTATGAACAGAACATCGCCTAAGCCATATTTGTCACTTAAAGTTATAAGCTTTTTTTCAAGCTTGGATAGAAAAGCATCGTTTCTAATAATCTCGCTTTCAGATGAATACATTAGTGTGCCATTGCAGTGGGGTCCTAACATATTTTTCACCTTTCTAATTTTTTCAGTTTTGAAAAAATACCTTTTGCCTGCCACACTAATAGTATTGAAGTTTAAAATATATAAACTTAGTGTTATGACTTTCAAATCTAAAAATTACGAAGTGAAAGCAATTTTTCACACTGAAAGCAATTTTACATGCTCAAATCAATTTTTAGATTAATGGGTAAGGCAAATCTGGATTGTCCTTTTTAGGTTTTTCTCCGCCAATTTTATCCAAACGCATTTCCAAAAACCTTTTTCCGTCTTCTGTTTTTGCAAAAATAGGAATTGATTGGCCTACAATTTTAACGCTTTCGTTATATCCTATTTCACGCATATTTTTTGATGCACAACCTGTTGCAACGTCACATCCGTCAAATAGTTTTCTTGTATCTTCAGCGCTTCTTTTGGATGTGTGCACAACAAAAACGTAGATGTTGACATCTGGATTTTCAGATTTCAGCTTGTTGATTCCGTCAATATCGCTTGCCAGTGCAACTGTAACTGCTATATTCTTATATCCTTGCTTTATTGCATTTTTGATTCCTTCAATTTGATTTATCTCAGCTGTTTTAATATTTACTATATTGTCTTCACCAATTTCAGGAACCAATTCCGGTATCGGGCTAGTTTTAACAAGTCCGGAAACCCTGCCTCCGATTCCCTGTACAAGTTCGGGTTCGGTAACGATAACTGTTCCACATCCTTCCAAAACCATCACTACACAGTCAATTTCACCTTCATCAAGCAGTGTGCACATTATTTCAGATATTCCAAAGCTTAAGAAGTCTTTCATACGCAATTGTCTGTTTGCAGTGCACATTCCAAAATCATCGATTCTGAATTGTATGTTTTCAGCTATTACTTCTTTGGTGAGTTTTTTGATTCCTCTGTGGTGATCAAAAAGTGGACAGTATTCAACTTCCGGTTCTGTAACGTCTACTACTTTGCCGTCTTTTATGGTGATTTGGCTTAATCCTAATGCTTCAATAATATGTTCGCTCATGAATATAACTATTGTTAAAAAAAGTATTTAAATTATGGAGGTTGTGTGGGAAGGGTCAGTTCTTCCCACAGGAAATATGGTTAGAAAGTTTGTAATCATTAAAAAGGGAGGAAAAAAGGAAGAAAAATCGGGGTTTTCTTCCTTACATATATTGAACGAGCTGTTCTTCTAGGTCGTTGTTTTTAGGTTTGACTTTATCGATTGCTTCTTTAAAGTATTTATTTGGTATTTCACTAGCTTCGAGGTTATTTCTTAATGTAAGCATTGCTGCTTCTCTACATACTGCTTCAATGTCCGCTCCAACATATCCATCAGTACTTTTTGCTAATTTCTTAATGTCAACGTCACTTGCAAGAGGCATGTCTTTGGTATGCACTTCAAATATTGCAA
>CAZOYH010000030.1:0-16143 GCA_964583995.1 uncultured Methanobrevibacter sp. | reverse complement strand
CACCATCAATTTCAATATTCTGACTTACAGCAGCATTATAAATCGCATTTGAAACCGCAAGGTTATTGTATTTAGCAATATTATTGCCTCCATAAATAATGGATCTTATTTGCTCACTTTCACCGTAATATATGTCATGAGCATAAACCGGCAATGCATAAACCCATGCTTGGTTTTGATACATCACATTACCTTCTAATTTCATGTTTTCACCAGAGCTATTATAATAAACTGCACTACCATTTCTAGCAGTGTTGAAATTAAATGTATTTCCTTTAATTGTTGCTTGTTTACTATTAACATATATAGCTCCACCTAAACCATCATCAAGTTTGTTTGCATCTGGAATTGCACTATTTCTTATGAACTCAGAATTAGTAATCTGAGTATTCTGACCATTAATATTAACTGCTCCACCATCAATATTTGCGATGTTAGTGTTGAAATAAGAGTTACTAATACTAACATTTAAAGCATCTATTGATATAGCACCACCATACTCTGATGCAACATTATTATTGAATTTGGAACCATTAATACCAATGTTCATTCCACTTAACCTCATTGCTCCTCCTAACGGAGCAGCATTGTTATAAAAAGTACAGTTATTTACAAATAAATCCATTGTATCATGTTCTAATGCAATAGATACTGCACCACCATATAATGTTGCATTATTTGAATAGAATTCACAATTTTCAAGACTTCCAGAAGCATGATAAGTTAAAGCCCCACCATGATTTGCAGTATTGTTTATGAAAACACAGTTAACATAAGATGTTCCATTTCTAACACATCCAGCACCACCATGAGAAGTGCCAGTTTGTGATTTTGCATAATTATCTATAAATACACAGTTTTTAAGGATTCCATACGATTCATCCGTATCCATTCCAACTTGTACAGCACCACCATAACAGTTGGTATAAAAGTCCACATGATTTGATTGGAAAGTACAATTATCTACCAAAAAATTATAAGCAAATACGCCTAATGCACCAGCAGCATTGCCTGCAGAGTTATTCGTGAAAAGACAATTCCTTACAATTATATTTTCCGCTGTTCGGGGCGCATAACTCGTATGTAATGCTCCGCAACCAGAAATGGCATAGTTTTTTTCAAATTCACAATTATCCACCACAACTGATTTGGCAAAAATCCTTATAGCTCCGCCTTCAAAATTACAGTACCCATTTATAAATTTCAAATTCTCAATATGGCATCCCGCTGCACCTGTTCTGACTAGCAAAATCTGAGTATCGCCGTTACCATCCAGTGTTGCAGATGTAGATGATTTCAATATTATTGATTTATCTAGTGTAATTGTACTTCCAGAAGAAGTGAAACTACCATTTAAATCAATCACATCCCCATTTTTAGCTTTGTTAATTTTATCTTGAATGTCATTGAACGTACCTCCATTAATCGAATAAGTTTGACTTACAATTTCATCATTTTGAGAATTTTCTAGTTTATCTCCATCATCTAATTCTAAATCCAAATCACCATTATCTTCATCCAAATCATGTGCATATGTGACTTCCATATTAACACCAATTGCAGTAAACATCAATGTGATAAAGATTAATGAGATTAGGAGTTCTTTGCTAATAGCTATTTTTTTTAACATATTTTTTATCTCCTTGAGGACAATGTTAACTACTATTAATTAACAAAAAGCTATTAACCAGCAATTAAACTTTTTATTTTGAGTTTAGATTTAAAAAGAAGAATTTTTAATTATTAAATTTTAAAATAAACTATAAATCAACAGACGTTTATTAATTTAAACTCCAACACAAAATATTTTCAAACAAATATCATGCCCAGATTTATGAGATCATTTCAATTTAACACACTAAATTAAACTTAATTAAACCAATGCAAAATTTAACTTAAAATAAAAGATAACCTCTTTAAATCCTCAAAAAATCTATTGTTTGAGTTTATATTTATATTTTTCTTTTTAAAGCCCTGCAATTTAATAAACATGGAAAATATTCGATTTAAAAGGAAATTTAATAAGGAGACATCAAAAAAATATTTTATGTATTAACACCATAATTAATAACAATTAAAATATAAGGTAAGAGTTATGAAAAAACAAATTGCAATACTGATAATGGTCTTGTTAATCATTGCTCCTTTCATACAGGACGTGTCTGCAACTAAAACCGTATTTTTAACTTCAGATAATGTAATAGACCATGATACAGATTTAAAAGTATTAAATTCCCTAAAAAATTATATAGAAGAAATTAGTGGAGGAGAACTCCAAGTCATAATCGACAATCAGGCTCCAGGACCTGGCGAAGGATGGCGAGCTATAAGCGTTACAAGTGATGTTAGTATAGCCCTGGCCGCTGCCGATGCCGGAAACTTTTTACAGCTTGCAACATCAACTGTTGACACTAACAAGCAAATCATCCTGATTAATATCGGAGATTATGATTTAGATAATCAATCAAACTATCTTAGAAGAGCATGGGATGACAACTATTCAAATGAATCCCTTGCAGGAATTCGTGATCCAGGAACATTCCTTAAAAATGCAGGAATATATTATCTCCAGCCAGTAAAACAATATCCAAATAATGCTCATGACGGCATACTTAGCAATTACGATGAGGAAATGAACAGAAACCTTGCAGAACAAATTGTAAAACTCATCAACGCTCATGAAAATGATACAAAAGTTTTAAGTGATTCTTTAATAGTAACAAATAAATTATCACCTAAAGGAATGGCAAATGCAAGCAAATTACTCGTTAATAGTGATGATAAAGAAATGAAAGGACCATACGGTTCATACTCTGCTCCGCAACTATTATATCAAACAAGTGCCTATTTAAATGGAGACGGCATCGATATTCCAAAAGAATACAGCGAACCGGAAAATCCTATGGGAATTTCATTTTTAGTTAAAGACACATATTCCATTTATGATTATATGAATATGGCTGGAATCGTTAAAAACTATATGGATGAAAATGGACAGGCTCCAGATTCAATTGAATATGAAGGTGCACATATCGGTTATTATGACTTGTTATACAACTTTGCAAAAATAACACAAAATCATACTGATGCAAAACATATGGGCTTTGAAAGTGAATATCACTTCGATAAAGTCAACGATTCAATATTGTTACACATATTCCCATTTGTTCTAATATTCCTTGTGTTGCTAATTGCATACGTATTCCTAAAGAGAATAAGAAGATTTTAATAAGATATGAATTAATATGTTAATGAGGGAAAATTTATGAAAAGATATATCTCAGAATTACTCGGAACAATGGTTCTTGTTCTATTCGGTTGTGGAAGTGCAGCCATAGCTGGTTCAACATTAGGTACACTAGGAATCGCATTAGCATTCGGTTTATCTATTGTAGCTATGGCTTATGTAATTGGAGACATCTCTGGATGTCACATCAACCCTGCTGTTTCAATCGGTATGTGGATTGATGGAAGATTAGACTCAAAAGATTTAGTGATGTATATTATTTTCCAATGTATTGGTGCTATTTTCGGTATTGCTCTTCTAGCAGTAATCATCAACTCAGCACCAAGTCTTGGAGGATATCTTGCAACCGGACTTGGACAAAAC
The DNA here is from genome assembly GCA_964583995.1 of uncultured Methanobrevibacter sp. Taxonomy (GTDB): domain Archaea; phylum Methanobacteriota; class Methanobacteria; order Methanobacteriales; family Methanobacteriaceae; genus Methanocatella. Next base: position 12,533 of record CAZOYH010000030.1, on the reverse strand, counting down.
GGATTCGGAACTGCATCCAGCGTCGGTTTAGACGTGATTGGAGCAATTATTGTTGAAATTATTTTAACCTTTGTATTTGTATTCACCGTACTTGGCGTTACCAAAAAAGCAGAAAATGGTGCTGTAGCAGGCATTGTAATTGGTTTAACTCTTGCCTTCGTACACATTATGGGAATTCCATTAACAGGTACCTCTGTAAACCCAGCACGTAGTTTAGCACCTGCATTGTTTATAGGCGGTCAAGCACTCCAACAAGTTTGGGTATTTATCTTAGCTCCAATCGTTGGTGCGATTATTGCAGGTTTATTATACAAAGGATTAACACAAGAGGATGCATAATCCTCTAACTTTTTATTTTTTTAAATTTTTATACTACCAGTGTAAGTATAACCTTTAATTTCATCAAAATTACTTTTTTTATAGAATTTAAAGGTTTTTTCATTAGCCATATACATGTGAGCTAAAACAATACCAATGTCAATCATATTTAATTTTTTTAGAATTTGGCGTTTTAATATATTCTGTTTTACTTGATAAACATCAAATCCATCTTCAGCATGCTTAAAATACCATGGTTGAGAGTTAATAGCTGATGGTGCTAAACGAGCGGGTGTTAACCTTTCATCCACCTCATCTGAAATTTCATCCCAACCTTTACGCTTGAAATCTGTAATGTCTCTTGTCATTTGGTCGGATTTTCCAAAAGCGATTAGAATTACAAAATCAGGATTTTTATCTTTAACAGAACCCATTCCGACCCAGCAATTACCTATTCCAATGCTTTGCATGAAAAGGGAAACCTGCTGGAACACAAATCCAATATTTTCAAGGTAATTGTCTTTTTTCTCAGAATATAAAGCCAGATAATAAGGTGCAGACCATCCAGTCTGTAATTTAACTTCATCCCTTGAAAATATTTCATAATAATAGTTTATTTCACTATCCAAAGGTTTGGCAGATGAAATAAACTCATGAATAGGATTCATGTCAATTTCATCATCAAGATACTTACGGCAAGATTTCCTCAAATATATTTGTTCTTCTAAACTCATTAAGAATAGATTAGCTTTCATCTTATTAAAATTTAAATAATATCTAAACGATACATTATATATAAGGTGAATATATGAAAATCGTTGTTGCAATTGGAGGATCAATATTACTTAAAGAATATGATTGTAAGAAATTCCAAGAATACAGTGCAATCTTAAAAGATTTAGCAACCGAACATGAATTATTCGTTGTTGTAGGTGGTGGAAAACCTGCAAGAGACTATATTGGAGTTGTTCGTGATTTGGGAGCTGGAGAAGCACAATGTGATGATATTGGAATTGAAGTTACAAGAATCAATGCCAAATTAATGTTATCTGCACTTGGCGATGCAGCATATCAAAGAGTTCCACACAACTTCCAGGAAGCTTTGGAATTCTCAGCTACTGGAAAAATAATTGTTATGGGTGGAACTGAACCTGCACACAGTACCGATGCAGTATCTGCAATTTTAGCAGAATTTATTAAAGCAGATAAACTCATCAACTTAACATCTGTTGATGGAATGTATACCAAAGACCCTAATAAGTTTGATGATGCTGAACTTGTTCCTGAAATTACCGCAACAGACCTTCTTGACTTTTTAAGCGGTAAAGATGTTAAAGCTGGAACTTATGAGTTCTTTGACACAACTGCAGTTCAGATGATTAAACGGTCAAATCTGGAAACTGTTATTACCAACGGATTTGAACCGGAAAACTTAATCAAAGCAGTTAATGGAGAAACTGTAGGAACCCGAGTTTTAAGCGAATAGGTGATTTTGTGGATAATCTAATTGACATTGGTTTAAACCTAATGCATTCTTCTTTTAGAAAAGACCGTGAAGAGATTATTGAAGATGCAAAAAAAGTTGGAGTCAACCAATTCATCATTACCGGAACCAATGTACATTCAAGCCATATTGCTGCAGAATATGCCTCCAACTATCCTGGAACTCTATTTTCCACATCTGGAGTGCACCCTCATGATGCAAAAACATGTAATGGCCATACTATTAATGAACTAGAGAAAATAGCTAAGAACAGTAGTGTTGTTGCCATTGGAGAATGTGGCCTTGATTACAATAGAAATTTTTCACCACAGGATTTGCAGAGAAAATGGTTTGAAGCTCAAGTTGAACTGGCAGAAAGATTAGAAATACCTTTATTTTTACATGAAAGAGAAGCACACAAAGATTTGTATAAAATACTTGAAAAACATGACAGTGTAATTGAAAAATCCGTTGTGCATTGCTTTACCGGGACAAAACAGGAAGCTCAAAATTATATTGATTTAGGTTGCTATATAGGAGTTACCGGATGGATCTGTGATATGAAAAGAGGAAGAGACTTGCAGGAAGCAGTAAGCGTTATTCCTCCAGAAAAATTAATGATAGAAACAGATGCACCATTTTTGATACCAAAAAACTTCGATAAAAAACCTAAGAAAAATAGAAACGAACCAAAATATTTACCTCACATCCTCGATACAATTGCACTCTGCATGGGTCTTGACTCACAGGACCTTGCAATTCAAGTTACTAAAAATACTAAAGAATTTTTTAAAATATAGGAGATGATAAAATGGCAGTAGAACCACACAAACATTGTCCAATTTGCGGAACCCCAATACCGTTAAACGAACTTGTATGCTCACCAGATTGCCAAAAAGTCTGGGATGCTAGATTAAAACAAAGAAAAAGATCTCAATTAATCTTATATGTAGTTATAGCAATCTTTTTAATCATTTGGGCTATAATGACTTTCATGAAATAGTGATACAATGATTTTAACCTCATCAAATACTCTTGAAAATAAAGAAATTATTGAGTACAAAGGATTAGTTACTGGCGAGTCTCTAATCGGAGCCAATATCTATAAGGACTTATTTTCTGGCGTTCGTGATGTTGTAGGTGGAAGAACATCAAGATATGAAGAAGAAATTAAAAAAGCTCGTGATATCGCTTTTGAAAGTATGAACGAAAAAGCAGAGCAATTAGGTGCCAATGCAATTATCGGACTTAAGGTTTCTTATGACAATCTTGGCGGTACCATGGGAAATACCATACTTGTTACAGCCTACGGTACTGCAGTAAAATTTGAATAAAATGAAAATTAAAGGTAAAGAGATAGATTTCACCCATTTACGAAGAGCACTGCTATGTATCGGTGCAGGTACTGCTGTAGGACTTTTTGTTTATGGAATCTTTTTATATCTCAATTTAGCTATTTTTGGATGGAATCTGGGCTTGATATTTGCACCATTAGCTGCAGGTTATGTGGAAACAATTCTTGCAAACCACATAATCGGTGAAAATCTAGGTGCAATAAGTGCGTTTATTCTTTTTATTGATACGACATTCTACAGTTTTATTTTAAAAAATCCTACATTAGGATGGAATTTTATAACTGCAGGATCAATAATCGTTATTCTCCAGGCTGCATTTCCAACAGCCGTAAATTATATTCTTCTGGTTGTAATTGGAGGCATAATCTCCACACTCATCAATACCTTCAAAATTACTAGTAAAAAGGTCAAGAACGCTATCAAAAACCAGAGAGTATTCACATGGGAAGGTGAAAATGTCGAAGTAGAAACTGAAGTAGTCCCATTTTTTGATGAAGAGAAAAGCAATCAGAAGATAAACAACCTTGATTTCTACTTCATTACCAGCACAGACATGAAAGATAAAAAACATGACATAATCGGCATTTTCAACAGCGAAGTAATTCTGGAAAAAGGCAGCGACCTAATTAAACTGAATCCTGAAAAAATTGAACAAGAAAAGCTTGTAAACATTAAAAATGGAAAGGATGAATGCTTGATAAAACTATCTGAGAAAATTAAAAGAAATGGGGGAAATGGAATCTTAGATTTATCCATCAATTATGCTTTAGTCGGGTTTGGTGGAGACAATATCCGTATTTCAGCCATTGGAATGGGTGTTTTAATTAAAAACTAACCTTCATTTTTTAAATCAACTGTTTTTCCAGTTAATTTTGTATATATCTTAACAATATAATTCAATGTTGTTCCAACCAACACTGCAGATATAATTGTTCCTAAACCGACACTGCCAAAAGAATTAACAAATACTAAACATATTACTGCAGAAATTACAACCATACACACATCAAAACCTACTTTTACCTTTGCAAAGGGTTTTTTAAAGACAATTGAAACTGCCTGCATCGCCCCTTCACCAGCAAGAGGAATCAGATTTGGTGGCAGATACAAGAAGATTCCAAAGGCAATTACAACAATGCTGATTGCCATGTAGACTAAAGATATTAGAATGCCTGTTGAATCCGGAATGAAACTCGTCAAAGCAACTGAAAAACTTGTAAAATAACCAAATATTATTCCAATGAAAATTTGGGCGAAATTATCCCATCCGAATTTATCCCTTAACAAAATGAACTGAATTAAAACCAGAATACAATGGAATATGATTGTAGCAAGACCAATTTCCACACCCCATACTACAGTCATGGTATATGGAATTGTACTGACAGGAGAAATCCCCATATTGGATTTAATGGAAAATGCAATGCCCACAGCCATTACAAATAATCCCACCAAATAAGAAATAACATTTTTAAGATTCATAATCCGATATAATTAATAACTCCAAACAGAGATATAAATATAGTGATTTTAATGGATGACCTTTTAAAGGATACTGTGGATTTAGTTTTAGAGAAATTAGGGGATGACATCGACGACATTACTGTTGAAAGAGCCGTATTCGGATTATTTTTTTCTGGTGTTAAAATTTCAACAGGCCATGGAGGATTGTGCTTTACACCAGTTAAGGAAATGCCTGAAGCAGTATGCTGTCCAAGTTCAGCTATGGTAATGCCCCTATCCGGAAAACTTTCCGGTGTTTCGGTTAAACAGTATCTTGATGATATTTTCTGCGATAATGTGCTTCGAAGAACATTAGGTATTGCAGCACTTAATGCACTAAGCAATCTTATTTGGGAAAATAATGACAGTGAATATGAACCTGAAATGGGAATAGATGCATTTGATGAAATTGATGTGACAAAATATGAAAAGACTGTTGTAGTGGGCGCACTTATTCCAATGCTTAAAAAATTAATAGCTAACGGAAACGATTTCACCATCTTAGAACAGGATCCAAGAACATTAAAAGATAGAGAAATGAAATTTTATGCTCCGTCAGAAGATGCATACAAATACGTTCCTGATGCTGATTTGCTTGTCATTACTGGTGTTACAATATTAAATGGAACATTATCCAGTTTGCTTGAAATGGCAAAACCAGAAGCAGAAATTCTAATCACAGGACCTACTGCAAGCATGCTGCCTGATGTGTTTTTCAAGAACGGTGTGACAATGACCGGAGGAATTGTCGTTACAAAAGCCGACGAATTACTTGATATAATCTCAGAAGCAGGTTCAGGTTATCATTTCTTTGGCCAATCCGCAGAAAGAGCAATAATTAAAAAATAGATGATTGCAAACTATTTGTTTTTACAACATCCAAAAAAGAAGTTTTTAACTTTTTTAGTTTTTGATTTGCTTTCTGCTTTACGTTTTTCTTCCCTTTCATGCATGTTTCTTCTTGCTTCAGCCATATTGCTCATATTTTTCACCTTTTAAAAAATTTAGTTATGCCTAAATATTATTATGATTTGAATCATATATAAAATTTAAGGTAGAATACCTAACATTTTCAATGCAATATAAAATACCACAACTGAAAATATTATCTTTAATTTCTTTTGAGGAACCTTATGAGCCATTTTAGCACCTAATGATGCAAACGGCACTGAAAAACAGGCAATTAAAGCAAAATTAATAATGCTGACATAACCTATTGAGTATGGAAATGTTGAAACACCCCAACCGGAAACAACATATGATAAGAATCCTCCGATTGCTGTTAAGCAGATAAATACGGAAGATGTTCCGATTGCTTCAATTAGTGAAAAGCCTAAAAGAGCAGTTAGAATAACTATTAAAAATACTCCACCACCAATGCCTAAAAGACCGGAGGCAAATCCGACTAAAATTCCAATGATTGCAGAGGATATAATATTAAATGGAATCTTTGCTTCTTCCCTTTCCTTATTTAAATCCACAATATTTTTAATAGCTACAAACAATAAAAGACAACCAAATATTATTTCCAATATCTGTGATGACAGGCTTGATGCAACAAAACCGCCAATTGCACCACCAATTATTCCAAAAATACCCAACTGCAATCCAGGTTTTACAATGTCTTCCATTTCACGAGTGTGTCTATAAGCACCACTTAAAGCAGTTGGAATAATAATTGCCAAACTGGTGCCGATTGAAATAAGCATTGCCAAATCAGAATTTACTCCAATATATTTTAAAAGGAAATATTGCAGAGGAACAATTAGAAATCCTCCACCAACACCCAAAAGACCGGATGCAAAACCTGCACAAATACCAATCAGTATTAAGCCTATGAAATATTCTATTGGAAACATAATCATCATTTATTTAAACTATTAATACTTAAATTATTGTTAATGAAGCTTAATAAAACTATCTTAGTTGGATTATTGTTCATATTGCTTGCAGGAGTAATTTTTGCAACTGACATGTTAAATCCAATTATAAGACCAATAACCTATATTTTCTTAATGGGATCATCTAAAGGAAAAGACATAATGTTTTTTGGCCTTTTAGGATTGTTTTTAATATTGTCCCAAACAGTTAAAAAAGACATTGATACTACAAAATATTTAAAGGTATCAATAGTTACCGGTTCAGTCTTATTGGTTTTGGGAATTGTTTTGGAGATTGTGTTCAGACTGCAGATGGGAATAAAGCTCAACACCATTTTTGCATCCATGACTAGCACAATGAGCACTACCAGCATTCTGCATACTCACCTGTTAAAGTCCATTTTAGGTGAAGTTCTAACTCAAATAATCGGACCATTTATCCAAAGCGACATAAACACAGGTGTTGGTCTATATTCCTATGTTCCAAGTTTTGCTTTTCTGGTAATTTTATTGATTCCAATATTATTTGTATCAATTGTTTTAGCTTCACAGAAACGTCCTTGGTTTACAAACTTCTTGCTTGCTTTCTTTTCAAGCTGTCTGATTATAGGGTCAATAGACGGAGGATTATTTTCAACACCAGCAATTGTTGGAATAATGGGATTATATTTGATTTATAGAAACGGCTATTACTTGAATTATGTCATTGGAACAGTGCTTAAAGATAACAAACTTCTTGAGGAAAACGAAAAACTCCAACCACCATATAATCGCAATTTCAAAACAGTCAGATACCTGTCTAACCGTTTTTTAGTTTATTTTATTGTAGGTTTTATAATATTTCTAAGATTTACAATAGCATTTGCCGGTGCTGAACCTGATTATTACACTGTTGATGTTGTAAATCCAAGCGAGGATATTGATTTGGGAAATATTAGTGTTGAAGCAGTTGATTATGATCAAGACAGCAATTTAAACAAGACCACTTATAAAATTGACCCTGCTTACAATGAAATGGAACTTTTAAATGACCTGAAAGTTCCCCTGAATAACTCATGCGAATATTATACCGTCAGCTGGAACATTTACTCATATTTATAAGATATCATGAAAAAAATCTATTTAATCTTACCAATCCTTGCAGGGATAATGTTTGGATCTACAGGAATCTTTGTAAGGACATTAACACAAAATGGAATCGATTCCACAACATTGCTGTTTTTAAGGTTTTCAATAGCTATCATTCCTATTTTAATAGCAATTATATTAACTGATAAAAATTTGATTAAGATAAACTTAAAAGATATTCCACTATTTTTAGTCTGTGCAGTCTGTATTGTGGGGCTTAATCTGTGCTATAACACCTCCATGAACAGTGTGTCATTATCCCTTGCAGCTGTGCTCCTGTCACTTGCACCAATTTACGTACTAATATTTGCCCATATCCTATTTAAGGAAAAAATTACTTCCAAAAAGATTATCTGCATGCTTTTAGCAATATTTGGATGCATTTTGATGACTGGAATTCTGGAAGATGGACTATCAAATACACCATTGTTTGGAATTCTTTCAGGAATTGGTGCCGGACTGTTCTGGGCAGTTTATCTGATGGCCTCTAAAAAATCCATAGAAAATGAAAGCCACACTTATACAATCTTATTCTATTCAATAATATTCATTTCAATTGCACTCATCCCCTTTACCGATTTTAACCATATAACAGGTTTTGTTTCAATCAATCCCAGGTTAACAATAATATTTTTAGTTTTACACTCAACATTTTCATTTGCTCTTCCATATATCTTTTCAACATTGAGTTTAAACTATATGGACTCCGGTGTATCTTCAATACTGCTTTCAGGAGCAGAACCATTTGCAGCTTTAATATTTGGATTTTTAATCTATTGCGAAATTCCAACATTTTTAATGTTTTTCGGATTTATACTAAGCATAATTGCCATGATGATGTTATCAAAAAAAGGAAATAACAATAGCTAAAATATAATGGACTTTGTGCAAATATGCTCAAAATAACTGAATTTAAACAAATAGTTTATTAATAACTTTAATCAAAAGTAGCATTAACTAGTTAAATGGAGGTAATGAATATGGCAAACGCAATACTTGCTGCAATATTGTCCTTTTTAATTCCAGGTTTAGGTCAAGCTTATGCTGGTGACATTAAAAAAGGTATAATATTTTTCGTAATTGCTATTGTAATTTGGGCTATTGCATCATTCGTTTTCCAACACTGGATTGTTTGGATTATCGATTTAATATACGCATTATATTCTGCTTATGATGCATACCAAATGGCACAATAAGGTTAAAACTTCAGTTTTAACCACTTTTTCTTTTTTTACAAACACTTATTAATTTTAAAAATAAATTTAAACATATGATTTTTAGCATTATCATACCTACCTATAATGAAGAGGAATATCTTCCTGTTTTATTAAAAAGCATTAAAAAGCAGGATTTCGATGATTATGAAATCATTGTAGCCGATGCCAACTCAACTGATAAAACAAGAGAAATTGCTGAAGAATATGGGTGCATTGTAGTTGATGGAGGCCTTCCGGCAGTAGGTAGGAATAACGGTGCTAAAGTCGCTAAAGGCGAATACTTACTGTTTTTAGATTCTGATTTGGAACTTACTGATGAATACCTGAGAAATGTTTTATATGAATTTCAAAACGAACATTTGGGAATAGCCATCACACAAATGCTTCCGATGTCAAATAAAATTGAAGATAAGCTATTTCATGACTTTGCCAATTACTTCATGATCAGTGTTGAAAAAATAAAGCCTCATGGTGCAGGATGTTATGGAATAATAGCTAAAAAAGAGCTCCACGACGAATGCGGAGGTTTTGACGAGTCATTAACCTTTGGCGAAGATACCGATTATATTGAAAGGTTAGCAAAAAAAGAACCATTCAGAGTAATTAGAAATGCTAAAATCGGTGTTTCAACAAGAAGACTTGAAGAAGAAGGAATTGAAACATTAATCAGACAATACGGTAAAAGTACAGTTAATGACTTTTTAGGAAAAAGAACTGATGCAAGTGAGCTTAACTATAATTTTGGTCATGGAAAAGAGAGATTAACAACATCAAGATTTGAAAATCTCGAAAAGAGAACCGCACAAATCAATGAGCTTAAAGAAAACTATGATGAAACCGTTGAAAAAATTAATGCAACCAGAGCACAGATAAAATCAATGCATCGTCAAAGATCTAAAAAAGTAGTATTTTATTGCGTTTGCGGTGAAGGAATGGGCCATGCAATAAGAACCGGAGTGATTGTAGATAGAATCAAAGACAAATATGACGTTTATATCTTTTCAAGCGACAGAGCATATGAATATTTAAAATCAAAATTCGACAACGTTTATGAAATCGGCGGATTCAATACTGTTTACATTAACAATAAGGTAAATAACTTAAAAACACTTTCTGATGCTTTAAAAAGAAATCCAACAAACATTAAAGTAGGATATGAAAACCTATATAAAAAAGCAAGACAGCTCCATCCGGACGTTATCGTTACCGATTTTGAAATATATGCCACAATGTTATCCAAACTTAGAAATATACCTCTAATCAGCTTAGATAACATTCATATGATTACACAAACTAAAATTGACTATCCCAAAGACCATTATGTTGAGATGCTTAAAGCTAAAGGAGTAATTAAGACTTATGTTGTAAATCCAAAAATCCATATTCTAACAAGCTTTTTCTATCCGAGAGTGAGAGCCAAAAAGAATGCTGTAATTTATCCTCCAATTATCCGTGAGGACATATTGAAATTAACCCCTAAAAAAGGAGATCAGATAATTGTTTATCAGACAAGCCGTGAAAGTGGAAAGCTTGTTCGTAGACTCAAATCCCTAAAAGATGAAAAATTCATCGTGTATGGATTTAATAAAAATGAAATAGACGAGAATTTGACATATAAAGAGTTCAATGAAGATGAATTCTATGACGATTTGGCATCATCAAAAGCAGTAATCTGCAACGGAGGATTTACATTCATCTCAGAAGCAATACATCTTAAAAAACCTATTTATTCCGTTCCGGCAATCGGAAACTTTGAGCAAACCCTAAACGGATTTTATGTGCAAAAATTGGGATATGGCGAGTATCATGAAGTGATGAGTGCACAAAGAGTGGCCAATTTCTTGAAAAGACTTCCAAAATATCAAAAAAGACTTGATAAGGTTAAACAGACAAACAATGATGGAATTGTTCGTGAATTGATTTATAGGATTGAAAAATATTCATAAATTATTAAAAAAAGAAAAAAAGATGGTTTATTTATACATTAGAGTATAATAAACCGGTTGCTCTTGCAACAAAGAATGTTATGTAAACACTTAAAATACCCATCAATATTCCGCCAACAGTAGCGTTCCAGTTATTAATAGCCATTACAATGAATGATAAAATAAATGCTATGATGAAAACCACAATAATGAATACGATAAGTTTTAAGATTCCAACTCTTGAAATATCCCCAATTGCTTCACCGATTGCTAAAGCGTTTCCTAATTCTTCGGTTTTAGCTAATCTGCATTGACCCATAACAGCTGCTAATGCAAATATTATGAATAATATTGCAGTTATTAATCCAGATAACCAGTGTTGGAAAATAACAGCTAAAATAGCACCAATAATAATTGGAACAATAAAGTAAACAATATTTACAACTAATAATTTTACACCATTTACAAATTGTCTTACAAAGTCAAGTCCAGGAGAACCTGCATCTCTGTTTATACCATATTTTATTACGTCTAATCCATAACCAGAAATTACAAATGCAATAATTAAAGCAATTATGAGTCCGATTATTCCAGTTCCTGCTGCAGCCAATGCATTATTAGCAGCTAAACCTGCAGCCATTGCAACAATAGTACCGCCAGCAACAATTCCTGCAATGATTCCTAAAATCATATATATGATTAATGCTTTAATATTTTGAAATGGATATACTAAAGCATCGCTTATAATTTCACTAATGTTCATATTATACACCTTTTAATTAATTAAAAAACTCTTATTTTTTAGAGTTAATATAACATTATATAATTAATAGTATTTAAATTATTGAGAAAAAAAATCAATTATAAAGCAAAATAAAGCAAAATAACATTTAAAAAAAACAAAAATCATATGATTATTAGTAAATTAAAATTCTTGTTAAACTGAAAGATTATCCTGATTTCATGTCATTAATAGAATAATATATATTTTAATATCACCTATAAAATTAATTAACTAATAATTTGGAGTTATAAAAATGATGAATAAGAAATTGTTTACAATATTATTTATTGCCGTTTTCTTAATAGCTTCCATAGGTTTTGTTTCTGCAGCAGACGATTCAAAAGACATTTCTGTTAAAATCATATGGGATGATGCTAATAATGCTGGCCGACCAGATTCAATAACTGTAAATCTCATACAGGACGGAAAAGTTGTTGATAAAGCTACTTTAAGTGAACAAAATTCCTGGAAAACCACTTTTAATGTTCAGGATGATGGAACATACGAAGTTGAAATTGATGATGATTTGAATGATTATTCCACCAAAATTACTGGAAATGAGCAAAACGGTTTTGTAATTACAAATAAACTTGTAGAGAAATCAGTTTTAGGTGCTAGCACCGTCGATATTGTTTCTGAGGATGACACCACTGGAGCAGATAATGAAGATAACAATGTGGCAGATGACAGTCAAGATGATGTTGGCGATGATAATGAAACTTCCGATGACAATTCCACAGACGATGATAGCGACAATAACACCACCGGAGGATTAGATGATGACAGCCCTTTAGTAGATAGCACTCCAGAAAAACAAGTTACAAAAAAAGTAGTTAAAAAATATAAAACAAAAGCTAAACTCAAAAACACAGGCCTTCCAATAGCTGGTTTGGTTTTAGTTGCTTTTGGAGCTGCATTTATTCCATTTGCTCGTAAAAAA
>CAZOYH010000029.1:0-16216 GCA_964583995.1 uncultured Methanobrevibacter sp. | reverse complement strand
TAAATAAAAATTAAAACCATCACCATTTAAAAACTAATTATGGGACACTCCCTTATAGTAAAAAAATAAGTAATTAAAGGACTGTTACAAAACACGAATCAGAATATATGTAAAATTTGAAAACATAAAACACCATTATGGTAACCCATTCATATCATTGCTTCTTAAGATTAAACACCACATTAACTTCAAATGTTCATTTGAAAAAAATGAAAAATGCCCTAAATTGGGATCAAATCTACATAACCCTAAGGAGAATGATAAAAATGAAAAAAAATAAACATGATTTGTGTAATATAGAATATAGAGAATTATTAATATTAATAATTGGAAGAAATGGTGGTAAAACTACCTCTAAAATTATTGACAAGATTCTTTCAGAACCTTACAATAAAAACCAACTAGCAAAAACATTAAAATTAGACTACAATACAATATCCCACCACATAAACATCTTATACTATCACAACTACATTCAAAAGATTAAATTAAAAAACATTGCGTATTATCTTCCAAGCAATAAATTAATTGAAAATCTGGATGACTATTATCTTATAAAAGAATATTTGAAAAACAGATAATAAGTGAAAAATATTTACCAACATCAAAAATCACTTTAAAAATATTAACACTTCCAAACAGTTGATTTAACTGGTAAAAATTGAAGTCAAAATATAATCAAACCCATAGGTTTAATTTTTGATGAAAATATAAACAAATTAATGCAATAGCATGATAAACATATGCTATAATTGATTATCACAAAACGGTAGATGAAATTTTAGAATAAAATTAGATAGATTTGGCGAACATTTAGGGCTAAATTCTACAAATAAGCGCAGCATAATTGATTAAATAGTGTTTTTTGGAGTTTTATCCCAATCTTATCTCAACAATTTTAATTTGAAATAAAATCCACAAAATTAAATCCAGGTAATCTTTAGAAAAGCCATTTTTAAGCTTATTTGCACAATTCCTATTTAACAAAAAATTAGCATATTTTCCATAGTACATATATATGTAACTATTGTTTTTTGGATTAAATTTACCTACATCAACAATCAAAATTATAATTTGTTAAAAATTACGATATGCATTAAATTTCCAATGAATAGTAAAAGCTTTACTTATTTGACTAAGGAGTCTGTACTCATTAACTTTTGAATATTTTTACTAATTTTTGTCAAATTGAGTATCCGCATTTTAAGGAAGTACATCCTCTTAAAACATTTAAAAAAATAAATTCAAAACAAAAATATCATATTCTGGAAAAAGAACAAATACTTAAGTCGAAAACTACAATTAAACGCTTCAAGAATATTCCTTGATAAATTAGAATACAAATCACAAAGAGGTAGTTTTTGTGAAAGTGTCTAGAAGATTTCTATCTACACAAATCTGCAATAAATGTGGAGAACAATAGCACATAAAAGGACTCACGAAACTAAAAATAAGAAACGGGGCATGCCCCATTGTGACAAACAACATGAAGAGACATCAATGCCAGTATCAACATCCTAAAAAAAAGATTACAACTAATCATCTGAATGCCGGTGCAGTAAAAATTAATAAAAACAGCATTATTAGATTTGCAAATCCCACCATCTACACTTCGAGGAGGTTCAAGCTAAAATCAAATCAGCACTACATGAAAAATGAAAAAAGAAAAAAACACACAAGTTTCATATGAGAAAATGAAAACTTTTTTAAATGGTGAATTATAAAAATTAACATTGCAATAGGTCTATAAAGTATTTAGTATAATCTCTTAAATCACTTGAATTATATTCAATCCAACTCATATTATCCTTTTATGCTAATGACCTATTTATCGAGAAAATAAGTTTGAGTTTTTTATTCCTCATATTAGAACTTATTTTCCCGGATTTTATGTCATTTCATCAAATATTATAACACTATCTATTAAATTGCACTTAAATCAAGATATTGCCTCCGTTTGATGAAATAAACTATGTTTTGGTGCATTAGTTCAAAATCATGTTTGCAAATCTATTTAATCCACACTAATGCACTATAACTCTTAATCACCCATATTATCAAGAGTATAATCAGTAGTTAATTCCCCATTTACTTTTATTAATCGTTTTTCAAACCATTCGTCATTATAATCCATAACATCAATAGGTGGAGTGGTGCAGTAGAGTTTTATCACTTTCAGTTCACGATTATAATCTTTTAATTTTTCTAAGCAGATGCAAGTTCTTTGATAAAATTCTGTGTAATTGAATTCTTTTTGATTAATAATGTTTAAATAATGTGTTATTGCAAGTTCCCAGTTTCCAACATTTTCATAAATACTGCCCGCCTCAAGTAATGCAAATTTTTCCTGCTGGTGGTTAAAAGATTCATCAGAAATTACTATAATCTTCCCACTTTTGTTTTTAAATTTATCTGCAAGGAACTTATTTGCTTTGTTTTTGTTTAATGCCCCATGAGATTCATAGTAATCAATCCATTCCTGAATTTGATATTCATCAATATTTTCTTTTTTAATTATCTGCCTTAATTTTTCTGAAAACCATATGAATTGATAATTGTTTAAGTAAATTTTACTATGCAATAGTCTTTTAATGTTGACCAAATTCGCATTATAATCTCCTATTTTTTCATAAATAAGTGTTAATTGTCTGTAGGGATACCAATCATTTGAAAAGTAAGTATTATTGCATAAGTATTTATAAAACATTATTGCCTCATTATACATGTTGTTTTGAGTTAGTGCAATTCCATGCTGTATCAGGATGTTTTTTCTTTTAAGGTTTTCAAATTCATCCAACGATTTATTGTATTCATAAATTGGAGTTTTTTCAAGGTTTATTTCATCTTTTCTAAATGGTATTATATATTCTTTTTTATAATAAGAATTTTTCACTTCTTTTAATCGTTTTTCAAACCATTTATCAGCAGTTTTACTTCTTCTAACTTCACCACCCAAATATCTTTCAATAACTCTTAATTCATTGTCAGAGTCATTAATTCTCCGGTATGCAACACATAATTTTTTGAAATAAACACTGCGTTTATAAGCCAAATCATCAATCATATGATTTAATAATTCAATGTATTCCACGTATCTTTTCTGCCAGTTAAGTTCACTGCATCTGACTTCATATTCATATTGTTTTTGCTTTTTTTCGTATTTTTCACTGTCAACAACGATAATTCTAGCACGATATTTGTGGATTCTATCTGCAATCAGTACAGGAGTGTTTGATTTATGTTTATTTGGAATTGAATGTTTTTTGAAATAATCTTCCAAATCCCTTATTTCATCATTTGTTATGAATCCTTTATCTGACAGGATTTTAAGTTTTAATCTAAACCACAAGAACTGATGATTGTTACAGTAAATTTCGCTTTTAAAGAATTTTTTTATAATATCTGCTTCTTTATCAAGTTCACTGATTTTTTCATAGATTAAAACCAGTCGCCTGTAAGACCAAAAGTCATTGATGAAATATTCGTGATTTAAAAGATTGTTATAAAAAACTATGGCTTTTTGAGGGTCTTGTGCTTCTAGTTTTAAACCTTCATCTTTGATTTTGTATTTTTCAATATACTCATCCATGCAATACTCCTTTTAATCATTCAATTAAATTATCAAAAGCAAATACAATCATTGGATCCAATTCACAAGCCTTGTCTATGCAGTATTCAAATTCATCATCATTATCCAAAAGCCCGTAGGTTAAACCTTTAAAAAACCATGCCTGTGCAAATTCATCATCGATTTCTAAGCATTTATCCCAATAAATTATAGATTCTTCCAAATGTTGCTGGTTCATTAGCAGCTGTGCTTTGGCCATTAAATATTCCATGTCCTCATCATCAATTTCACCAGCTTTGTTTAGACATTTTTCGGCATTTTCAAAATCATCCACCTCAATATACACATTAACTTTACCTATAATATTATGAACATTAAGTTCAAGTTGGCATGCTTTATCATATGAATCCAAAGCCTTTTGATATTTGCCATTTTGAAGGTATAAAAATCCTTTATTAGCCCAAATAACAGAATCTTCAGGATTTAATTTAATAGCTTTATCAAAACATTTCACAGCTTTATTTACATGATTCATACTTCCAAGGAAACTTCCTTTATCATTCCAATACCTGTCACAATCAGGATTAATCTTAATTGCCTTGTCAATAGTCTTGATAGCTTTTTTAAATTCATCTAAATTAGCAAGAGATAATGATTTATAATACAATAACTCGTCATTGTCTTTATCTTTTTTTAATGCTAAATCAAGGTAATATAATGCCCGGTCATAGTTTTCAGTGTTAAAATTCAGCAAAGCCATTGCCTCAAGTTCTTCAGGATTATCATAATCCACCAGTTCGTCTATCAGCTCATCAACATCCTCTTCTTCTAAATCAAATTCTAAATTATTGCTGAATTCAGAATGCAATGCTTCCTGAAATAAGTTAAATGCTTCACTTTCATCACTTTCAGCTAAAAACATTGACTTGTAAAATAGTGCTCTGCCATATTCTGGATTATCTTCTTTAATTGAGTCAATATGTTTAATTGCTTCAGATACTTTTCCCCGAGCGTAGAGTTCAAATGCTTCATCGAAAAAATCATCCATATCCCCAGTAGAATGCATTACTTCAGGAATTATTGGTGCTACTGTAAATTCCCCATCCAATGGAGATAAATCAAGCATATCAATGATTTGATCTGCTTTTTTAGAAACAGTGGATTTTTTAGTGTTAAAATGATTGCAGATATCATCTGCACTAATATAATATGGTGATGTTTTATCAAATAAGAAATTAATCTGTGCTAAAGCATATATTATTCCACTCGCCCAAATTTCCAATTTACCTCTTCTAAATGGAACTTCACGTTTTCTTGCCATTTTTTCAACAATTTTAACTGCAGATTCTGTATAATCCTCATTTAAATAATTATTAGAAAATGAACTGACAAGATCGATTAAATCTTCTTTTCTTTCTTTTATCTTTTTACTAACCATTATTTTTCACCTAGTTTATCATATATTTCTGATGATAATTCATCAAGCTCTTCACCGTCCCATGCTCTGTTTAAGTATGAAAGAGCATCATCTTTTGAAATCAGGATTTTATCGAGTTCCAGTTCATTCAAACATTTATCAAAAATATCTGCAACATCAATTTCAGCCAAATCGGATAAAACATCTAAATTGTTAACATTTGGATATTCAATAGCTTTATAATCCTTTAAATCATCATCACTTAAATAAATTGGATTTAATTTCACAATATAAAGTTTCAATTCATTAAACAATGCCTGTTCAAATTCCTTCTGACTTACATGAACTATGGCTTTTGAAGCAAAGACATCATGTAATCTAGAAAAATCATGTCTTTTGTAGGCTATTTTCAGATTTTCGTTTAGGTAATTGTGAGCATTTTCAACTACATCACCAGTGTCATACTGATTCATGTATTCTTCAAAGTCATAGAAATGAAAATAATCAAGGCATAACTTGTAAAATCCAACCCAGTTAACTGCAAATAATCTCATCTCACCATAATCAGTGACAAATGCATCACCATTGTTTTTAAGCTCAACAAAACCGTTTGAGACAAGTATGTCTTTAACTATCTTATCTTCCAGTTCAAAATCAAATTGGCTTACGGCTTCGTCAAGATTGGGGTTGTTTGGAAGTTCGCTTAAAACTTCATATATGAACATTGAATATGTGACTATATTGAATCTGTCTTCATTAAACATGTGTTTAGGGACAGATTCATCCATATCTGTAATAAAACGGGATGTGCAATAGTTTTTCATATATATAGCATCCCCTTCCTCATAAAACATGCTTAAATCTATGCATGGTCTGTTTTCAACTAACGGTATCTGTTCAATAGAATCAAGACCTAAACCATATCTTTTATTCAAGCTTTTGAATAGTTTCTTATCTTTATTTTTATATGCTTTTGCTAATTGTTTATATATTATTTCGTTATTCATTTTATTAACTCACTGTATTTTTTAAACAGAAAATTCATTCTGTCATTATCATCAATGAATTTTTTATTTCTATAAGTCTTATCAATCAAGTTATCCAATTGCTCATGACATTTTCTTAAATCATTTGGCATTAAAATAGGATTGTATAAATCAGCCAAACGTTCACTAGAATATTTTTCACGGATTTCAAGTAAATTTTCACTGGTTTTTATTATTTTATCACTTAATTGCTCAGATATTTTTTCAGGAAACGGAAAGTTATTGTAAACAATGGATGCGGAATATCTGTATCTACTTTCTAATCTTCCGCAGACGTATCTCATCCATGTCATGTGCATTTTAGAAGTTAAAACTGCAAATAATAATAAATCATCCGATTCGATTACAGATACTGAGTTATTGACAATGATATCTTTATCCATAAATCCTATAGGCACATAATCCCTGTTTTCTGAAGTTGTTAACGGAACAAGTATATAATCAGTTTTTGGCTGTCTAATTTCTGCAAATAAAGTTGGATATTTAGCTAAATTTCTGGTCTGTTCACGTGGACTTTCCAATCTAAATGCTTTAACATCATTAACCCTATTTAATACTAATGGCATTTTTTGAAGCTCACTTGGAAGCACATCCTCAAGCCATAAACAGTATCTTTTTTCATTGTTTAGATATTGCCCGGCACCGATTAACGGCCTGATGTACTTTTCGCTTAAAGATTCATTTTTGATTAGTTTTTCTTTTTCATCAGGACTTAAAATCAGATTGCCTCCATCGCGAGGAATACTTCCCAAAAACATTTTATCAACGTCACATAAAGGCTTCCTCATGCTCTTAACAAAAACTTCTTCACCTTCCACAAGATAACTGTTGATTTTTTCGGCAATTGAATAATTGGGAATTTCGGAATTTGGCTTGTCATATGTAAAAATAATCTTCTCTTTTCTATCATTTAAACTAAAACCGACAATTACAACATATACACCAGCATTGTTTTTTGCCTCATTGCTCCATTTGAATGTCTGGTGTGCGAAATTAATCTTTATATCGTGTCTTTGGTTTAACTGCTGCCATAATATTGCAACCTGCTCTCCCTGACAGATACTATTGGTTGAAACAAAAGCAACTTCAATACCCGTATTTTCAATATACTCACATGCTTTTTTATACCATGCCGCCACATAATCCAGACTGCCCACTTTTTTAAACCCTTTAAATACTTCTTTCATTTCTTCTTTTTGCTTGTCTGACTGTTCCTGTTTTCCAACAAATGGAGGATTTCCAAAAACATAGACATTATCATTTGGAGGTAATATTTCTCCCCAGCCAAGTTCCAATGCATTTTTATTATGGATGTTCAATGAAGATTTTAAAGGCAAATTGTCCTTGTGGATGTCTAATGTTTCATACATCAGGTTCATCTGATGTTCTATAAACCACATTGCAACCTGTGCTATTCTTGAGGGAAACTCCTCAATTTCAATTCCATAAAAGCTACTTATTTTTATTTTTGTAAACAGGCCCGCTTCAAAGTAAGTTTGGCGAGTATTATCATCAGAATCATTTTTTAATATTTTAAGTATTTCATATTCAAGCAATCTCAATTCCCTGTAAGCTACAATCAGAAAGTTTCCGCACCCACATGCCGGATCAAAGAATTTTAACTCTCCGATTTTTTCATGTAAATTCCTAAGTTTTCTGTTGCTGCGTTTTGATTTTTCAAATTCCAACCATAACTCATCCATAAACAGAGTGTTTATAACCTTAA
This sequence comes from uncultured Methanobrevibacter sp., assembly GCA_964583995.1. Lineage (GTDB taxonomy): Archaea > Methanobacteriota > Methanobacteria > Methanobacteriales > Methanobacteriaceae > Methanocatella. The sequence goes on along the minus strand of CAZOYH010000029.1, from coordinate 8,459 downwards.
GAATATTGGATTCGCTGGTATAGTGTGCTCCAAGGTTTCTTCTGTTTTCCGGTTCAATCACATACTGAAACAGACTTCCGAAAATGGAAGGAGATATTGAACTCCAGTCAAAATAACATGCCCTAACAAGTTTGTTATAGATAGCCTGATTAAATGACGGTGGAATAATCTGTTCTTCAAACAGTTTGCCGTTTACATAGGGAAAATCATTTATATCATCAGCATTGATTGTCTGCCTTTCTGTTTCCTTCTGGTTTAAAACCCTAAATAGAAATTGGATTTTCTGACCTAAATCCTGAGGATTATCCGAACCATATCTTTTAACAAAATCTGTGAACTGATAATTATTAAATATGCCTGTGTCTTCAGCATACAAACAGAATAAAATCCTGATTATGAATATTTCAAGCTGGTGACCTTTATAATTTGTTTCTTTTAAACTATCATGCAAATCAGCCATCAATTCAGAAGCTTTCAAATTCAATTCCATTTGTTCGCCGTGATGTTTAATTTCCTTTTCATGAATGAATCTGAATAATGATAAGTTATCAACCAACTCGCCAAGTTTAAATTCTGTTTCTATGTTTTCAATTAAATTAATGAGCCTTATTCTTTGAAAATCGGACACTATAATATATTTTGGTTTTTCGGATGCAGATAACATCTGAGCATAACCTAACGCCTGCTGAAAAGCACTGTCAAGATTTTTGCCCAATGATTTATGCTCAACAATTAGCTGTCCGCTCCAGAACAAATCAATAAAACCATCAGAGCCACTTAACTGTTTTACTTTCTGCTCAAAAATACCGACTTCCCTAAGTGAAACACCAAATATATTGAAAAAATCCCTCCAATAATTTTGAGCTTCACTTTTTTCACTGGAAGAATCTTTGTAATCCTCAATGAATTTGATTGCTCTCTGTTTCATTTCTAAAGAAGATACTGACATATATTTTACTCCCATTCAATCAAATATAAATTATATAATTAATTTTATTACGACATTATAAATATTTTTTTGATGAAGATATATTAAGCGTAGTGATGCTTTCAGTTTAAATCGAACGCATAATTGGTTAGTGTAAAAAATTTCACTGATTTATTTAATTTCACCTGCTTTTTTAAGGACATTGCGTTCAATCCATTTTAAGTCATCGAGTTTTATTTGAGTTATTGCTCCACCGCGTGTTCAATAGATTCTTTTTATTTTTCCAGGAAAGGTTGGTTTAAATAGTAATCGACTAAATTGTTTGTTTTTGGTATTTTTTTTGTCTCTTGTGTATTATAATGCTTTATCTATTTTTTTAGAGAGTTTTTTGATGAAATTTTGAATTATTGAAGGTAATTCTTCTAATTTGTCATGTAATTGGTTAAAATATTTAATTGCGATTTTTAAAGATTTAGCACGAATATTTTCTTAATTATTTCTTTATAATCCATATGTTCTTTGATTTTGGCTTTATATTTTCTTATTTTTTCTTTATTTTCATCCATAGGAGAAATCAAAGATTAACTACCACAACACCTGGCGGACAATTAGAAAGAAATACAATAAACAATAAAAGAATTCGGATTCCATGAAAATTATAATAGATTGCCTAAAGTAACTTTTTGCAGAATTGTAGATGTTCTAAACGATTTTCTAATCGATGGAATAATGGGTGAACGTGGAATAGGTGAAATGACATTAATCCATCAAAATATGCAAAATGTTGAAGATTTAATTGAACCTGCACAATCCATTTTCACATTTGACAGAGGATTTGTAGCATTAGAACTTATATGCCGACTAATGGCCATGAATACATACTTTGTAATAAGATTAAGAAAGAATAGATACAAATAAGAAATAAAAAACATACAAACTGATGACAGCCCCATATCGATTCCATTAACAGAAAATAGATTAAAAATATTCAAAGATCCAGAATTAAAAGAACAATTCCAAGACATCGAAGAATTGAATCTAAGAATCGTAACAATAGAACTGGAAAAAGTAAATAGCAAAACAGGAGAAACTTAAATCGAAATAGAAACATTATTAACAAATTTACCCTCTGAAATAATGAGTAAAGAAGACATAAGTGAAATCTACGATGCCAGATGGGGAATTGAATGCACCTACAAAACATTAAAACAAAGACTCCAAATTGAAAACAACACAGCATACTCAAAATAGGAATATTACAAGACATATACTCAACATTCCCAACATACAACATACTCTGCTACTCCAGAATATTCTTAAACAGAATAATCAATAGAATCATGAGAAAAAAAGGAAAAACAGGATACTACGACGTTGACCAATCCAATCTAATCAGCAGAATCAAAGAAGATTTCTTCGAAATAATATCAAACATCAACAGAGAAAATGTCCGCATTTTCACCAAAGACTTCATAAAAAAATGCATACACTCGCCAAACAAAGTTAAAGAACCCAAAAAATATGAAAGAAAGAAAAAACTACTCAAACCAAAATACACAGCAGGATACAAACCAACATTCTAAAAAAGAACCAATCTGAAAACATTAAATCAAAAATTAGGAGAAAAAATCATGAAAAAATCTTAACCTGACGACATTGCTTTTTAGATAAATGTCCTAAATTCCAACCTCTGTTTTTTCAGATTTTTCTTAATTTGAATACTTCACATCTGCTCTCTCACATAGTTATTTTTATGTCTTTAAGTTTAATATAATAATAGATGTATTTTACATGACTAAGAAATTAGGTGGGATTTTTATTACTAACTGGTTCAGTAGGCAAAAAAAGGAGTTTGATGTTTCATATAAACTATCAAAAAGTATTACTTCAATTGTTCCTTTTCATTTAACTAAAAATAAGGAAGTGAAGTTATTTAAAACAGACGGTACACATAATGAAGAATATTATAGGCAGCAGCTTCTTTATACTTTAATTGATAGTGGAATGTATTCAAAGGATTATATTGGTGCTGAAGTTCAATTTCCTAAAGGAAATAAAGATTCTGCCAATGTTAGAATTGATATTGCAATTTTTGATGATAAAAATTGGTTTGATTATTATAAAAAATGGCATCTTGATAAAGATCCCGATGCGCCAAATTGGTTAACTAATCACTTAATTTTTACTATTGAAGTTAAAAAAGAAGATTCTAAAAATATTCAAGATGTATTTAATAATCAATTGAAGCCATATATGAAAATATCTGATAATCCTAATATTATTGGGGCAATTTATGATACTGGTAAATTATTTTTATTCAAATCAAAAAATGGTGGAATTGTTCGTTATGATGATCTTTTAAATAATTATGATGCTTCCAATATGTTTGAAAAATTATCTTTGGATAAATTTGATCCATATATTAAATTTCCTAAGTTTAATCAAATTAAAAATAATTTTTCTGTTGATAAAACCAATAGGACATTAGATGATTTGGACATTATTTCAGGAAATAATCAACAATTATTGGGAGATAATATTTCCAGCATTGTTAAAATTATGGATCAATTTTCTTTAAATAATCAGAGAGGATATGAAATTCTCATTCAAATGATTGCACTTAAAATTTATGATGAGCGAAATAGTGAGTTATATAATTCTAAATTAGATTTTTATGAAACAGACTCTGAAAGAGAAATTTTGAATTTTTATATCACAGATTCTGAAAGAAAAACTATGGATTTAAATAATGATAATATTCAATCCTTCATTAAAAGGATGCAAAATTTATATTCTTCTGCTTCTTCAGAATATGAGCATGTTCTTAAACCACAAAGTGATGAAACAATTTCTTGGAAAAAACAAGAACATGTGTCTGTTATTGGTGAAATTGTATATCAGCTTCAAGATTATTCTTTTATCAGGTCTGATAATAATGATTTATATCAACTTGTATTTTATAAATTTGCTAATGAATTTTCAAAAACTGAAAATGCTCAATTTGTTACTCCTTTGGATATTATTCAATTTTTAGTTGAAATTGTCAATCCTAAAAGGTATGAATCAATTATAGATCCAACTGCAGGCATTTCTGATTTTTTAGCGATTGCTTATTCATATTCAAAAAAAGAATTAAATGATAAGAATTTGTATGGTGTAGATAATGATGAATCAATGATTATGCTTTCTCAATTAAATATGTTATTGAATGGGGATGGTAATGCAAATCTTGAGAAAGGTTCTTCTGTTTTTGAAAAATTTAGTAATCAAAATAAATTAGTTAGATTAAATCCTAAACTTCACAAGAATGGAAATTGGGATGAGTGGAAGGATCAAACTTCTTTAAAAAAATTTGACATTGTTTTAACAAATCCTCCTTTTGGAAAAAGTAGAAGTTACACAGAAAAGGATATTGGAAAGGATAACTTGGAATTATATGAATTGTGGAATATTATGAAAAAACCTAAAAACGGAACTCCGAAAATTGACCCTGGTTTAATCTTTTTGGAAAATGCTTATCGTATTTTAAATGAAAATGGAAGATTAGGTATTGTTCTTTCAAATTCGATTGCTGGTGTGGATAATTATCAGTTTGCTAGAGAATGGTTAATTGATAAAATGCGCATAGTTGCTTTGTTCGATTTACCGGAAGGAGTTTTCGCCGATACAAGTGTTAATACTACTTTAGTTGTAGCTTACAAACCCCCTAACGATAAATTAACTCAATTAAAAGAAAATAATTATCAGATTTTTACTAATAAAATCAATAAAGTGGGATATTCAGTTAAAGTAAAAGATAGAGTTGCTAATTTTATTTATAATTATAAACGTGATGAAAATCACGAATTCATCGTTGATGAATTCACAGGAGAATTAGTTAAAGATGAAGAATTTAAAAGTACAATTAATGAATTCAGGCGTTGGATTAATTCACAAGAAGAAGATTTAAAAAAAATTTTTGGTGATTTAGATGTCTAATATTATAACTGTTAATCAATTAACTAACAATAAATATTCATTTTCTGCTAAGTTATATGAACATCACCAAAAAAAATATGAAAATTCCTGTAAACTTCGTGATTTTCTTATTTCTCCAGTTCAAAAGGGTGTTGAAATTGGTAGTGATAATTATTCTTCAAATAAAGAATTTCAATTTATAAGAACATCAAATATCTTGAAAACTTCATTTCTTGTAGATGAAACTTCATGTGTTGGTGTCCCTGAATTGTTTTTTGAAAATCACTATTTAAATGAAAATTCTATTTTAATTGTTAAAGATGGATCATTAGGAAATGTTGCATTTTTAGATAATAATTATTCTTCTTTTATGATTTCTTCAGGTATTAATGTACTTAATTGTAAAAATCCTTTTTATGTCTTTTCAATATTGCAACATGATTTATTTAAAGAAAATTTTGAATATAATGTTGCACCGGGTTCAACAATTTCTCATGCTAAAGATGTCTATTTGGATTTTGATATTCCATTACCTAAAAACAATGATAAGAAGGTTATAAAATTTGTAGAAAGTATAATGAAATCAATTATTTTAAAAGAAAGGTTGATTCAAGATAAAATTTCTGCATTAAACGATTATATCTCAAAATTATTAAATTTCAATGGTTTTGATAATATCGATAATATTTATCCAACCTATTCTGATTTAATTTCAATTAAAAGATTAGATTCTGGTTATTATTCTAAAAAATCAATCTATATCCGCAATTTAATTGAATCATATGAAGAAGGTCATTTCTATTTGTCTTCAAATAATTTAAAAGGTGGAAATACTCCTAAAATTAGATCAGAACCATCAAAAGATAATTTAACATATAAATGGATTGTTCCATCTTACATTGATGTTCATGGAATGAATTGTGATATTAATTCAATTGATTTTAAAGGTAAAAATAATATCAATGAAGACACTTGTTTAATAATCAATAGAACTTCAAAAAAGATTGATGGAAAAAGTGGAAAATATGTTGGTATTGCTTCATTTTATGATTATTCATTTTTTGGAGAAGGTCACCATAATCAAGGTTTTTATCGTCTAGTTAACATGGATAAAATTGATTTAATTACAATTGTACCCATTTTAAACCATCCGATTTATAGAGAATATTTTGGTGAGATTAGTGTTGGTTCAAAAATGAAAGAGATAAAGAAATATAATTTAATTAAAATTCCTTTACCTAATTTTAATGCGGATATTAAAAATAAAATAAAAGAATTCTATTTTAATGAAATAAAATGGGATTACTATTCAGGTAATGAAAATTTTGAAGACTATGACAAAAAATGGAGCGATAAAGCTGGAATCTTTGATTTGTACATTATGCTAAATAAACAGAAAATATTTTTGGATAAGATTATTGAAAAAATATATAATAATGAAAGCTTTGAATTAACTTTTAATTTGTGATTTTATGAAAATTAATGAGGAAGTTACAACGGGTCTTGAAAAGCAACATATTTTTTATCATGAGTATTTTACACTAATGAATATTTAAATGAAATTAAAGACTCTTGTGAAAATTTAATAAAGCCTGATGAAGGTTTTTGTTGCTGTAAAATATATTGAAGCTAAATTAAACTATAAAATTAATGGAGCTAATTGTATTTCCATCTAAAACCACCACGATGAAAACTATTTAGAATTTATTACAGAAAATAAATTGAGAGAAAAAGCTTAAAGACAAGGATAGTGTATCTCTTGAATTTAAATTATTTACTATTCCCCATGTTCCATAATATATTTTTTTACATTTTTTAATTTTGGTTATTTGTTAAATTACAATGTTGTGATGATAAATATATATTTTTTTGAGGGTGGTTTTTTCTTTTTTTCTTTTTTGGGTTGGGCAGTTAAATTATGATTTAATCTCCGTGCTTTATAGTGAAATTTGAGGTTAAATATTCATGAATAAAAATATAAACTCGAAACTAATGCTAGTTTTATCTGTTTTTCTCATTCTCTTTTTAGTATTGGGTTCAGCAAGCGCAGCTGACGATACAGATAATGTTAGCAATGAAACAGTTTTAACATCCGAGATGGATGTTGACACAGTAACTACTGTGGATCAAGATAGTGTATCGGCTGCTGAGGCTACGGACAGTTTTGGTAGTAGTGATACAGGTAATGGGTTACTTCAAAGTGATGATAATATTAAAACGTTTGATGACTTGAAAACAGAAATAAGTTCCAGTACAGGAGATACAATTGTTTTAACTGGAAAATATTATAAATACACCGGAACAACTCAAAATAATATTGCCATAATTATTAATAAAACAATTGATGGTAATGGTACTATTATTGATGGAAACAACCTTGCAAGAGCATTTACGTTACAAAATCAGAACCACATTACTATAAAAAATATTAATTTCATCAATACTTATACTAAGAGTGTTTCTCATGATAATAGTGGGTCTGCTATTAATATTCAGAAATGTACGGATATTTTAATAGAAAACTGTACTTTTAATAATACTCGTAATAATAATACTATTGGTGGTGCAATTTTAATAATAAGAACTAATTATACAAGTATTAATAATTGTAACTTTTCTAATATTGCCAATGGCCATAGTGGTGGAGCAATAGACTTCTATATGAGCGGAACTAATTTTTATAATAATGTTGTGAATTGTAATTTTTATAACATTTCAGGAAACAATGGTGGTGCAATTGAATATTATACTTCTAATTCAACAGTAAAAAATTGCACATTCGATAAATGCTACGCAAATATTGGAGGTTCCTCATTTGGTGGTGCTATAGCATTGTTTCAGGGTTGTCCTTATAATAATATTACTGATTGTAATTTTACAAACTGTAAATCTAAATCGAATTATGGTGGTGCAATAGCCATTCAAAATGGTGGATTTTGTTTAATTGATAATTGTTATTTTGAGAATTGCACAGCATCTAATGGTGGTGCAATACAATCCCAGTCTGTAAATTCTACTATTTCTAATTGTATTTTCATCAATAACTCTGCTAATTTAACTAATGGATTAGGAGGAGCATTAAGATTTAACGGTCAATATGGTAGGATTGAGAATTGTATTTTTACTAACAATAATGCAAGTGAAGGTGGAGCTGTAAAATTCGATGGGTCATTCTGTTACATGGGATTCTGTAACTATACTAACAACACTGCAACTATCGATGGTGGTGCATTATGTGTTAATGCACAAAGCAGTACTGTTGAAAATTGTACTTTTACCAATAACACTGCTCCATCAGGTAAAGATTTCTTTGCTCATGGTACATATACCATAAATTTTATAGGTTTGAAATTCGATACATTATATTTAACCAATAATAATTATACTTATTCTGTTGCAGACGGTTACGGAACCAATTACCAAAGACCTGCAGCATGGTTAGATAGTAATACATTTTTTGACTCATTTTTAGACACCAGTCACGGTAAAGCTACAATTTATCTGGTAGGTGAGATTACTAGTTTACCAGAAAAAATCTTGAATATTGATGGTTTAACTATTGTTGGTTATCATC
>CAZOYH010000028.1:0-16498 GCA_964583995.1 uncultured Methanobrevibacter sp. | reverse complement strand
TTTATAAACAGAAATTAAACCAATTATTCAATTTTGAATAATGTCTTTGATTAATTGAAGGTTGTTAAAATTATGAAATTTAAAAAGATAATGATAGTCGGCTTGATTTTACTGGCTATCTTGACAATTGGAGCTGTAAGTGCATCTGATACGTCAGATAATCTTGCAGTGAGTGATTCATCTGATGATGCGGTTGAAGCGTCTTTTGATGATGTTGATGTATTGGCAGATGATGATTATAATATTGATATTCATGATGATGATATTAAAGATGATGATGACTGGGTAGCTGAGTTGATGGTGCCTGGAGATACAACTTCTGGTAATTTTACTATCTATTGTCATGATGATAATGGGGATAATTATTATTTATTTAATAGGGAAATTCCTGCTGATTTAGAAAATGATGAAAATTGGTATCAGGATGGCGATAATGGACCTATAAAATGTAAAGTCTTCAAAAAGGATTTAACTTATGATGATGACATTAACTGTAGATATTTGAATCTCACTTTTGTTAAAAATAACGAAAATCTTGTAGATAAATTGGCTCAACTGTTCATTGAAGATGACGGTACAATAACATTTGGCAGTCCTTATCATACATATGTAGATGGGGATGAAATAACCTCATTTGATGAGGATTTCTGTGGAGTCGGCATTCCTAATGATGTAAGAGGTAACTTCACTGTTTATCGTGATGATGATGGTGAAAGAAAGTATTTCTTTAATAGGGCAGTTCCTGATGATTTGGAAAATGATCCTAATTGGTGTGAAAATGATTTTGGAATTATTGAATGTAATGTGCGTTATTCCGATTTAGTAAATACAGATGATATTGATGATGGTGATGAAATAGTATTTGCTTTCATGGTGGATGGTCAAGTATATGATGATTTGTCTGAAACCTATAAATTTGAAAAGGGTGATGGATATGTTAGATTTAACTCTATTGAACACCATGATGAACCATTCTGGAATCCTAGTGAAGTTAAAGTGGATAACCCTGATGAGGTTGTACTTAGGATTTTTGATTTCCCTGAAGACATTGATGCAGTCTTTTATTTAATCATATCAAAAGATGATGATGTAGTTAAAAACATAACCTTTGAAAGATGGGATGACAATCATTGGGTTGATTATTATGTTGATAAGGATGATGAGGACTGGTCTCCTAATAAAAGATATTTGATTAAAGTAGAAGATTTAGATGGTCTTCCTTGTGATGAATATGATTTCAAAGTTCAATTCACCCGTGATTATGAATTTGATGAAAATATGGATTATGATGTGGGTACTATTGCTGTTGTTCCTTTTGTTGTTAATGTTAATGATGATGAAGAGGTATTCAGTGATATTTTAAATTTCATGTTTGAAATTGAAGTTCCTGAAGATGCTGAAGGTTCAGCAAGTGTCTATGTTGATGATACTCCAATTTTTGAAAATAAGCCGCTTTCAGAAATTCAATACATTAACCATGCATGGAGAAACGGTCATTTCATCCGTTTAAATGATTTGCAAATCACAGCTTCAGGTGAACATGACATCCAATTGAATGTTACTTACAACGGCAATACAAGAATCATCCAAACAAGAAAAAACATTGCAGTAGATGTTAATAGTGTTATATTAAGAATAGTTAGTCATGGAGATGAGAGTTATGTTGAATTTATCCTTGAATATCCGATTTCACCAGAATCTGTATTTGATTTATATCTCAATGATACAAAAGCAGGTAATGTAAGTCTTTATGGTTATTATGAAGATCAAAATGCTCCATTATATTCTTACGAACTTAGATTTAGTCTTTTTGAAGAAAATGAATATGTTGATGGGGGCGAGTTAGATGAAGGAACTTACAATGGTGTTGTCAAAAATGGTGAAGTTGTAATCGGTCAGGATACCTTTTCAATATATGACTTTTACTTATATTACTCTGAAGATGAATTCGACCTCCATGGTAATGTAAAGGTTATAAACCTTACTGTTCCTAATGAGTTTTTCAATGATAACGGAAGATTATATGTTTTAGCACCACGTTATGACAGTTCTATTATTCCTGTCAATAAAACAATAACTGAGTTAAATCCGACTAAAGTATGGGATGATGAATTGAACATGTGGATATGTTCATTTACTCCGGAAGAGTTAGATTTTGATGACAGTAGTCTTTTCCATGATTGGGATATTATTAACATCGCATTTGTTTACAATTGTCCGCCTAAATATATGGAAGAGCATGACGGTGTTGATGTAGGATATGAAGTTATAGTACGTGAATATTTAAGGTTCAACATTCAGGGTGACAATGCTATTTTATTAGGAGCGTATGATGATGAAGGCCATTTGTTTGTTAAACCGAACACAATTCTTTTAAATCAGGATGATGACTACAATTCATCTACTTGGGTTGCAAAATTATACATTGATGACTATAAGGCAAGCGGCAGTCTTGTAATGACTGTACTGGGCAGTGATGTTGAAGTATTTAACGTGCCGTTTGAAAATTTTGATTTAGGTGATAATCAATATGGAGTTTATGGATTTAACGTATGGCTGGATGAAATGGACCTTTCAAATGTTCAGGATAAAGACATTCTTGAATTAGCGTTCATTGACGATAAAGGCAATAAAGAAAGCATTTTAGTTTCAGTTCAACGCACAGATTCATTTATTAAATTCCATTGGTTTGATCACTATGATCCAGAAGAACCTATGGTGGAATTCCATACATTCTACGGTAACTTAACTGATGGGGATTACGATGAAACAATGATGGGATGGCATTCTAAAGGTAATTTTGTTACAGTTTATAGTCCAACTCAGCTTGGCGATAATGATTTAGGCATAACCATAAAATCTGATGACGGTCAGTTCGAAAAAGAATTGCCATTTAATGGTTGGGCATGTGGCTATGAATATGATATTGCATGTTATGTATATTCTTATGCAATTACTGATGAGTTAAAGGACATGCCTGACGGAAACTTTACAGTTACCTATAACTATAATAATCAGGTGATAACTCATAAACGTAATAAGGCAGGTGATTGGGTATCTGTAGTAATTACTCTTGATGATGTTGCAGAGAAATTTGATATAACTGTTAATGATATTTTACATGATGAAAATGATGTTGCTTTAAGCATCATAGCTACTGATTATGCAAACAGAATGACTGTTAACTTTGATTTGGGTATGGGCTACTTTAGCGTATATGTCAATGGTACAAGACTTGAAAATCTTGGAACATTAGTACCTTGGGTGGAGCCTGAAGGAGATGATGAGAATGGTTATGAATTAGTGCGTATAGAACTTCCGGAGGTAACAGAACTTGAGCTTTTCCGCTTATGTACTGATAATGCCGGATGTCCTGAAGTCTACTTTACATTAGCTGATTTGGGAATTACCCAACCGGGCACATACAACATTAAAATTACACATTATCCTAGTGTTAAAGATGGTTTGGACTATCATGCAAATAATGGATATGGTGAGGAATCATGGCTTGCCGGAGAACTCATCTATGTTGCAGAAACTGAATTAATTAACAAGGATATCAGTTTCACTGGTCACATGGTCTTTATTGATATTTCTGCTGTTGACAGCGATATTGTAATTACCTTAACCGATGAAGAGTCACAACCAGTTGCAAATGCTACAATCAGCTATTCAATTAATGGTGTAGCTCAAATTGGTGCAATTACTGATGAAAACGGTAAAGTTAGTGTTGCAGCTCCTGAAGGAAATGTTTTAGTTACTGCAACATATGCTAATGCAGCAAATTCAACAACACTTTTCTTCCCGGTTTCAACAGAAATGACTATTACTAACGTTGGAAATGATATTATCATCTCTTTAAGTGATGCATTTGGTAACAAATTGGATGGTGAGACTATAACCTATATTATTAACAATGGTGAGGAAAAATCAGCAACCATTGGTGATAACGGTCAGGTTATTGTTGGTTCATTTAAAGGCTTAACCAATGTTGTAGGAAACTATGCAGGATCTGCTTTATTTAAAGCTTCAACTGCAAACGCAACCTTTGACTTATCGGTAATTACACAAAATACTACATTAAGTATATCTGAAGGTAATCACAGTGCTATTATCATTTTAGTAAGTGGTGAAACTCCTGTTGCAGGTGCTAACATTACCTATACTATAAACGGTGTTGCTGGCAGCGGTTTAACTGACGAACAAGGTATCATTACTATTGGTGATTTAACCGGTGAAATTGCTATTGCTGCAAGTTTTGCAGGTGATGAAATCTATAATCCAAGTGTTGCATCAGCTACATTTAATTTCACATCAGCAAATAATAATTCTACTGTTGTAAAAGTAAATACTGCTATTAGTGCAAAATCATTGACTTTAACATATAATGATAAAGCAGCATTGGTTGCAACTCTAAGGGATGAAAACGGAACTGTGATTTCAGGAGCTGAAATAACATTCACTATCGGTAAAAATGTATATGAAATAAATACTGATAGCAAAGGTCAGGCATCATGCAATATAAATCTTGCTCCAAAACAGTACACAGCTACAATTTCATATGCTGGTAATGCAACTTACATTGCATCTTCTGCTACTGCTAAAGTAACTGTATATAAAGCAGCTTCCAAATTCACTGCTAAATCCAAAGCTTTCAAATCAGCTACAAAAACTAAAAAATATGCGGTTGTATTAAAAGCCAATGGTAAATATGTTAAAAACTCTAAGGTAACCCTTAAAATAGGCAGTAAAACCTATAGTGCAATAACTAACGCTAAAGGTAAAGCAGTCTTTAAAATAACTAAATTTACCAAAAAAGGTAAATTCACCTCAAAAATTAAATTTGCAGGTAACAGTTACTATAAAGCAGCTAGTAAAGCAGTAAAAATAACTATTAAATAAGTGAATTTCTTCACTTATTTTTATTTCTTTTTTTAAACTATTTTTATACTACTTTTAACAAACAATTAATCATCGTTTAGGTGATTTGATGAAAACCATTGTTATAAACGCAAGTCCGAGAAAGAAATGGAACACTGCAGAAGTTATGGAGACTGCAAAAAACGGCGCTGAATCAGTTGGTGCGGAAACTGAATATTTCAACTTATATGATTTGGTCTTTAAGGGTTGTAGAAGCTGTCTTGTCTGCAAACAGAAGGATAAAACCAAAGGAAAATGTTACTGGAGAGATGATCTAACTCCATTAATCGAAAAGATTTTAGAAGCAGATACTTTACTGATTGGATCTCCAATATATTTTGGAGAGCCTACTAGTCAGTTCAGAGCGCTTTTAGAGAGATTAATCTTTTGTCTGATGTCATATGATGACGGAACTAGCTATTTCACAGGTAAAGTGAATGTTGGAATATTTTATACAATGAATGCGCCACTGCAGTTCTATGAGGAGTCAATGAAGGACAGTTTATCTAGTGTTGAGTTTCTTTTCAGCTATTTGAATGGTGAGATTAGGTCATATCCTATCTGCGATACTCTTCAGGTTCATGACTACTCAAAGTATAACATGGCGGGCTTTTCACAGGAGATGAAGGAAAAACAGTTAGTTCTTCAGTATCCGAAGGATTTGGAAAATGTTTTTAGGATTTCAGCTGAACTATCCGGCAAGTAACCTCAAGGTAACTGCTTCATTTATATTATCTTAAATTTAAAATAGTATTAAATAAAAGATGTATAAACTTTTATTAAAATTTAAGGTGAAAAATATGAAATTCAATGCATGGAATGAAAATGAAAGTTTTTTTGCAACAAGAATAGCACAAAACGTAATCGCAACAGCATGCGGTTCTGACATTAACACTGCTTGCGGATCTGATGTTACTGCTTCTGCTTGTGGTAGTGACATTAACACTGCTTGTGGATCTGATGTTACTGCATCTGCTTGTGGTAGTGACATTAACACTGCTTGTGGATCTGATGTTACTGCATCTGCTTGTGGTAGTGACATTAACACTGCTTGTGGTTCAGATATCACCACAGCATGCGGTTCAGACAGATTTTAAGATTATTCAATCTTAAAATTTCTTATTTTTTTTGAGGTGTTTTCATGGCAGATTTTTTCGCATTTCAATGGCACATCCTCGATGACTGTGACCAGCGATGCAAGCATTGCTATATCTTTTCAGAGGAAAACGATAAAGAATTGATAACAATGAACTATGAAGACATCAAAACTGTTTTGGATAATTGTTTGGACTTCTGTCAAAAGACAAACAGAACACCATACTTCAGCATCACCGGTGGAGATCCTATTTTACATCCTAATTTCTGGCAGCTTCTTGAACTGTTGCATGAAAAGCAGATTCACTATTCAATATTGGGAAATCCATTCCACATCACAGAAGATGTTGCTAAAAGACTTAAGAGCTTAAGCTGCAGACAGTATCAGCTCTCTTTAGATGGACTTAGAGAGACTCACGATTATTTTAGAAAGCCAGGTTCATTTGATATTACATTAGAAAAAATCAAGACTCTGCAGGATGCAGGTGTCAGGGCAAGCATCATGACTACTGTATCAAAGACAAATATTGATGAGATTCCTGATTTGATTGATGTTGTCGTTGAAAACAATGCAGGACTATTCAGCTTTGCAAGATACTGTCCGACAAGCCTTGAAAAGGCAACACAAATGACACCTGGAGAATACAAAGAACTTCTGGAAAAAGTATGGCAAAAATATCAGGATTATAATGATTCAAAAACATTCTTTACACTAAAGGACCATTTGTGGACATTATTCCTATACGAAAAGGGTTTGTATACAATTCCTGAAAACCTAAGTGATGATGTTATCTATGACGGATGCAACTGCGGCAATAGCCATCTGACAATATTACCGTCAGGTGATGTATTTGCATGCAGAAGGATGGATAGTAAGGTCGGAAATGCTTTAAAGGATTCAGTTTATGATATTTTCATGGGTGAGAATATGGATGAGTACAGGCAGTTTGAAAACTTTGAAAAATGCAGTAAATGTGAGCTTTTAAGATTCTGCAGGGGATGTCCTGCGGTAAGCTATGGAACAACTCATAACATGTACTCAGCTGACCCTCAATGCTGGAAGGAGATATGATGAAAGCGGTAGTATTGGAGAGGACATGCAAGGCTAAAGAGCTTGAAGTAAAGGAAGTGGAAATGCCCAAAATTAAGGATGATTGGGTATTGGTAAAAGTATTGGGCTTTGGAATAAACCGTGCGGAGGTAATCTTAAGGGATTACGAAGCAGATGAGGACTATATCAGTTTGCCTGTAATTCCGGGAATAGAATGTGTCGGTGAAGTTGTTGACCCTTCAAACACTCACTTTAAAAAAGGCGATAAGATTGCAGCCCTAATGGGGGGAATGGGAAGAAGCTTTGACGGAAGCTATGCTGAATATAGTTTACTTCCAGAAAAAAACGTATTTAAAATTGATGATGAAGTATTTGATAAATTATCCTTGGAAGAGGTAATTGCTGTTCCTGAAACGTATTTTACAGCCTACGGTTCAATTGAGGGATTAAATCTCAAAAAGGAAGACACTGTTTTAATAAGAGGTGCCACCTCTGCATTGGGACTGACTGCAATGCAGCTTGCAGATGCAATAGGATGCAGGATAATTGCAACTTCAAGAGACAAGACAAGATTTGGAAAGCTTGAAGCTAACGGCGCTGATGAATGCATTGTAGATGACGAGAATTTGTCAACTAAAATCAAATGCGATAAGATTTTGGAATTGATAGGTCCTAAAACACTTGAAGATTCAATGAAATGTCTGAATGAAGAGGGAATCTGCTGTGTAACTGGTGTTCTTGGCGGTGTTGAATACATGGCAGAATTCGATCCAATCAAAGTAATTCCAAACAAAAGATATCTGACATCATTTTTCTCAAATTATCCGACACAGAATATAATTGATAATTTATTTAAATTTATAGTTGATAACAATATTAAACCGAACATTTCAAAGGTCTTTACAGATTTAAAAGACATTGGTAATGCTCATGAACTTATGGAGTCCAACAGGGCTCAGGGAAAAATAATTTTCAAATTGGAGTAGTTATTATGGTGGAAAAGGAAGAATGTTTTAAACAGTTAAGGGAAGTGATTGATGCTGTATTGTCAACCGTTGATAAAAACGGTAATCCACAATCAAGAATCATTGACATAATGCATATTGAAGATGATAAAATCTATTTTTTAACCGGCCGTGGAAAACATGTTTATGAGGAAATCACAAATCATCCTCAGGTAAGCTATTTGAGCCTGAAAGACAACAAGTCCATTAGGATTACTGGTGAAGCTCACAAGTTAGAAGATCAAAAACACTGGATTGACCTGATTTTTGATGAAAATCCCTTCATGAACAATGTCTATCCAGGTGATGCAAGATACATCTTGGAGCCGTTCTGCATTGAAAACTATCAGATGGAATTTTTTGATTTAACCCAAAAACCTATCTACAGACACACTTTCAAGTTCGGTGACTGGGAGATTATTCCTAAAGGCTTTGAGATTACAGATGTTTGCGTCAGCTGCGGAACATGTCTTGAGGTTTGCCCTCAAAAGATACCGTTTTATAATGATGAACATTTTGAAATTCCACAGCAGCACTGCCTTCATTGTGGATTATGTTATGAAAACTGTCCGAATGATGCAATCGTTAGGATAGAATAGAATATCACCTACTATATATTTTAGTTCGTACAATATTAAACTAATTGGTGATTATTTGAAAGCTATTGTTATTAACGCAAGTCCTAAAAGAAAAGGCGTCAACGCTCAACTTGCAAAATCTGCAGCTGAAGGTGCGAAGTCTGTTGGTGCTGATGTTGAATATGTTGATTTGTATAAATATGAATTGCATGGCTGTATGAGCTGTTTAATCTGCAAACAGGGAGGAAATCATTGCAAATGCTACTGGAAGGATGAACTTTCTCCATTGATTGAAAGGATTTTGGATGCTGACGTCTTGATAATCGGCGCTCAGATTTTCTTTTCAGAACCGACAAGTCATTTCAGGGCTTTGATTGAAAGGCTGTTTTTCTGTCTTGTTTCGTATGATGTCGGAAATGCCTTCAAGGGCAAAATTGATGTAGGTATCTTTTATACCATAAGCTATCATAAGGATTATTTCGAAAAGACTGTTCGTCCTCATCTTGAACAGTCTGAAATGCTTTTCAGCATGCTTAACGGTGAAGTTGTATTTGATTCATTCATGAACATTTCAGAGCATATTAAGGAACATCTCTCATAAGATGAAGTGAATTCACTTAAGGACAATCAATTAGCTATGGATTTAGACAAGGCTTTTGAAATGGGAGCTAATCTCTTCAGATAGTTCTATTATTTTTTTTCAATTTTTCAAGTATACTTTTTTTAAAAATGAATACATTTATATACTACCTCTTCACAATATTATATTGTATACAAAAAACAGTTTTGTAATACAATTAATAGGGTGATAAAAAATGACAAACCAAAAAAGAACAGATGACCCAAGAAAATTCGTTTTCGGAAACGAAAGGTTCGGAGGATCATACACTCCAGGAGAATTCGAGATAAACTTCCCCGAAGACATGTCACGTGAAGATTTTGAGAAAATGTTCACATCAAGAATGGAAGCTCTCCACAGAAGGGGAAACGACTTTGCAGAAGAGTTCTTTGACTTTGACGCAAAATCAAAAAAAGAAAAACTTAAACCATTGAGCATACGTGTAAAGCCTCACACCAAGGAGTTTTTCAAAAAACACTCAATACTCTCACCAAGAGATGTCCTTGAGATGTATGAAAACTTCAACAACGGTTCAGAAGCCTTCATCAATTCACTTATAGAAGATGAAAGGAACTTGGAAAAGGAACTTAAGGAAGTT
This sequence comes from uncultured Methanobrevibacter sp., assembly GCA_964583995.1. Classification (GTDB taxonomy): domain Archaea; phylum Methanobacteriota; class Methanobacteria; order Methanobacteriales; family Methanobacteriaceae; genus Methanocatella. The sequence continues at coordinate 6,633 of CAZOYH010000028.1, read as the reverse complement.
CAGGAAAAGCTCCACAATGCGAGACTCTTCAAGGAAAAGCTGGGTGAAATGGAACCGGAAAACGATGTCTTGACTGATGAGGATAAAATCCTCCAATTGAAGAGGGTCTATAAAAACTCAGATGTTAAGGTCATAGGCAATGAGGTTCCATGCGGAAAGGCCAAATCAGACATCATAAGGGATATTCAAATATACAACACCTTAATAATACGAGTATTTGCAAAAGAGTTTTTAACCATTGGTGTTTATACCAATGCAGAACCGATTGTATATTACTTTAAAAACGAATACCCTGACGATGATGTCGATGAAATCCTAAATCATGTGGAAGAGTACTGCAGCGAGCATGATATTTCTTATAATGAAAACGAGATGTCATGCTTTGATGAATAAAGAAAAAAGGAGTGTGAAGCATTTTCACACTTCAAAACTATTTTTAAAAAAAGAATTTTAATCTAAAAGCAATCCGATACCTTCAATGATTAAAACAATACCAATTATAATGGCTATATAGATCGGTTCGCTTAACGCAAATACAGCTAGAGCAATCAGAACAATACCCATCAGCAAAACAAGTATGGATGTAAATGTTGATACTCTTGTCATTTTAGATAACAGTCCTGTTATTCCAAATACAATCATTATGAATCCGACAATATAGAACTGTATGCCTATAAGGAATGATAATGCATCGATATAGAATATGAACAGGAATCCGAATATTATTGCAATTATTCCGATGATTATGGCTATGATTGACATCACATCAAAGCTTGATCTCATGTTCCAGCCCATGAATGCGGCTGAAATACCAAAGAACAGCAAACTTAAACCGACTATTATTGAAACAACCTCGGATGAAAACATTGGAAACAATATGAATATTAAACCCAAAATGATTGACAGGATACCTGCTGTTTTGTTTATGCCCATTTATGTCACCTCCATTAATAAGCTAGTTAATAGTTTGTTTTGAAAATATTTAACATTATGTAAATGTATAGTGAATAATATGTTAGTTGATATAACTTTAAAGGTCACACCGGAGCTTAGAAAGAACGCTTCTCAAAACCTGGATTTGGCATTGGTTGGCCATATCGGAACTCACTTCGACGTTATGGATAAGGAATTTCTACTTGAATATATACGAAGGAAAGGTATTGTTTTTGATATTTCAGAAATTTCAGATAGGGACATCTTAATTTCAGACATTGATTTGGATAAGATATCAAAGGACATGTTCGTCCTGTTTTATTCGGGCTTTATAGAAAGTGAGGGTTACGGTACTGTTAACTATTTTACAAAGCATCCTCAGCTTTCCGATGAGCTGATCGATGAGCTGATTAGAAGAGAGATTTCACTTATTGGAGTTGATTTTGCAGGCATCAGAAACGGAGTCGAACACACTCCAAAAGACCAGTACTGTGCCGACAGAGGTGTGTTTGTAATAGAAAATCTTTGCAATCTTGAAAAGTTATTGCATATTGATGAATTTACAGTAAATACGTATCCGATGAACTTTTCAGATGTGACCGGTCTTCCATGCCGTGTGATTGCAGAGGTGGTGAAAAATGAAGTCATATTATGAATGCGGGGCCTGCTTTTTAAGGCAGGCGCGTGAACTTCTTGATTTGTCAACAGATGATGAGGATTTGAAATTTAGATTGATGGAAGATACATTTGATTATTTGGCAAAAAATTTCTCAAAGGAATATTCTCCAAATGAACTTGCATCCGTTTTCAATCAGCATATCAAAAGAAAAACTGGCTGCAGTGACCCATATGTCCAACAGAAGAAACTGGGAACCGATGTTGCAATGTCAATGATTTCTCAGATTAAAGAAATACTGCATGAAGATAACAGTCTGGAAAATCATGTGAAAATGGCTATTGTTGGAAACATATTGGATTTCGGTGCTTTTGACATTAACACTGATGTTCAAAGTCTAATCAAACAGCATCTAAACAAATCACTTGCCATTAATGATTTTGATGCATTAAAAAGTGCATTAAAAAAACATGATGAAGCATTATACCTGCTTGACAATACTGGTGAAATAATCTTTGACAAGCTATTGGCCGATAAGATTAGCCAATTCGATGTTGATGTTTGTGTTGCTGTAAAAGAAAGCCCAATTGTAAATGATGCATGTTTTAGCGATGCATTAGATGTGGGTTTTGTAAATATCGTTTCAATTGGAAGTGATTCTGCAGGAATCGTCGATTCAATGATTAGTGATGAATTCAGGGAAGTTTTCGAAAATTCAAGTTTAATAATCTCTAAAGGAATGGCAAATTATGAAGGTATAACTGAAATGAAATTGAATAACAAAGATGTTTTCTGTCTGCTTTGTGCTAAATGCAATCCTATAGCTAAGGATTTGAATGTCAATATCGCATCACACGTTTTAAAGAAACTGTAGGTAAATTATATATAACAATAATTATATTATTTTTAAACATGTCAGATTTTGAAGAAATTATAAACACAAGAAGAAGCATTCGTGAATATTCAGATAAGGAAATAAGTGATGAGGATATTCTAAAAATTCTCAAGGCAGGTATGCAGGCGCCGGGCTCAAGGCTTGGAGCTGAACCATGGGAATTTGTTGTTATCAAAAACAGGGACACATTAGCCAAACTGGCTGAAATCAAACCGAGAGTCAAGACTGCTCCGGTTGCAATATTGCTGGTTGCAAATATCGAAAGGGCATTTTATAAGCTTCACTGGCAGCAGGACATGTCAGCGGCAGCCGAAAACATGCTTCTTGAAGCAGTGAATCTGGGTTTGGGAGGGCTCTGGAACGGAGTTGCACCAACACCTGAGACAATGGATGCTGTAGCAGAACTCTTTGATTTGGATAATGAAAACCAAATTCCGTTTTGCGTGATAACTTTAGGATATCCTGCTGATGGATGGGAAAACAAGTTCATGGACAAATTTGATGAGACAAGGATTCACTATGAAAAATACTGAATACGATTTTGAAAGTGTAATTGAGAGAACTGGTACCAATTCACTTAAATGGGACTTATTTGATGATGACTTGCCTATGTGGGTAGCCGATATGGATTTCAGGGTTGCACCTCAAATCGAAAAGGCAATTCTAAAAAGAGTGGCTCATCCGGTTTTCGGATATTCAATTGTGCCGGATTCACTGTTTGACGCTTACATCAGCTGGTGGGACAGGCGTTATGACTTTAAGATGTCACGTGAAGAAATGCTTTATGCAACAGGCGTGATGCCGTCAATATCATCAATGATAAGGTGTCTGAGTGAAGAAAATGATAATATTTTAATTCAAAGTCCTGTTTATCATGTCTTTTATTATGTAATTGAGGATAATAACCGCAATGTCCTAGAAAATGAGTTGATATATGAAGATGGAGCTTACCGCATTGACTTTGACGATTTGGATGAGAAACTATCTGATTCAAAGATGATGATTCTGTGTAATCCCCACAATCCGATAGGTAAAATATGGTCAAAAGAGGAGCTGGCACGCATTGGTGAGCTGTGCAGAAAACATGATGTTATTCTGATAACAGATGAGATTCACTGCGATTTGACAGATCCGGGCTTGAAATACAATCCCTTCATGACCTCATCAGATTATGACAAGAGCATATTATGTCTTTCTCCTTCAAAATCATTCAACATTGCAGGTTTTCAAAGCTCAATTGTATACTCCAAAAATGAGGATTTATTAACAAAAATAAAAACACAGCTTCACGTTGACTCATCTGATTCTGCAAATGTCTTTGCAGTCAGTGCCGTTGAGGCCACCTACAATGAGTCAGAAGAATGGCTGGAAGCTCTAAGGGACGTATTGTATGAAAACAAGCAGACTGTAAAGGAATATCTTGCAAGTGAACTTCCTGTAATAAAACTGGTTGAATGTGATGCAACATATCTGTTGTGGCTTGACTGTTCTGATTTGAACGTTTCTTCAAAGGTCTTATCTGAGTTTTTACGTCAAAATCAGGGACTTTTCTTGTCTGCCGGACGTGACTTTGGCCAAAACGGTGACAGTTTCCTGAGAATGAATATAGCTTGCCCTCAAAAACTTCTAAAGGAAGGTCTTGACAAACTTAAGGCGGGAGTTATTGCATTAAATAACATCAAAAGCTTTCAATGAAATTCTGAATTAACCAGTCGGATATGCTTATGTCTGAGTCATATCTGATTATTTCATCTTTTTTAAACCATTTTGCCTTTACAATCTCATCACCATCTACTTTAATGTCGCCTGAGTCATACTCGGCAGTAAAGGCAAGCATAAGTGAATTCGGAAACGGCCAGGATTGGCTCTTTTGATATTTCAGGTTTTTGATTTTAATGCCAACTTCTTCTGCAACTTCCCTGTGGACTGCTTCTTCAATGCTTTCACCTGCTTCCACAAAACCGGCTATCAGGGCATATCTTATTGTTTCATGGTAGCTGTGTTTGGCCATAAGCAATTCGTCACCTTTTCTGATGGCCACAATAATTGCAGGAGCGATACGGGAATAGTGCATCTGACCGCATGAAGGGCATTTTAAAGCCATGTCCTTTTCATCTAACACGTTCTTGGTACCGCACCTTCCACAATATTGGTGGTTGATATACCAGTCGCGCACCAAAACCGCTCTGGTTGCCATCAAATAGATGTCCTTGTCAATGTCATAGACTTCTTTTAAATCATAAAATGAATTTTTCTTATCAACATTAACGACAAAAGTGTCTTTGTTTTTGAATTTGCCGATATATAGCTTAAAGTCAAAATTATCGTTTAAAAGTTCATTAGGTAATGTATTGTCTGCTGTTAGGTATACTTCTCTTTTGTTATTGAAAATAAAATAATAAGCGTCATCACTTTTGTATGTGTCGCTGAAAGCGATTTGATAATCTTCATAAATTGACTTTTCTATCATAGATAATAATTTGTTTTGAAGGATTATAAATTGTTTCACTTTGAAAAATTGCTTTGACTTCGTAAAATTGCTCTGAAAAAAACATCTATTAAATGATTTGCCATTTAATCTTAAAAATAACTCTTATTAATTAAATAGAATAATAATTAGTTTTAGGTGATAAAATGGGTCATTGGATAGAACTGGAATTGAGATATGAAGACTTTAATTTGATAGTTGAGTGTTTGGAAAATTGTGCGTGCAAAAGTAATGATTTTCAAGAAATAGAAGAAATTGTCTGGTTAATCGATAACTTGTATGAGCAAAAAGAGGAATATAGTAAAAAGCTTTTCAGCGAGAGTAATATTAAATTTTAAGTTGATTAAAATGGCAGAAAATATTTTAAAAAGAACAGAATTAGTTGATAGGATAATTGACATGGAATTAGATAATCATGTAAAGTTATTAACAGGAGTTAGGGGAGTTGGAAAATCAATACTTCTTAAACAGATTATGGATGAATTGAAAATGAGGGGAGTACATCAAGACAATTTAATTTTCATTTCCTTTTTTGCACAATCTTATAGAAATAAAGATTTCCGTGAATTGTATAAGTTAATTGAAGATAAAATTCATGAAACTGATGGTAAATCCTATTTGTTTTTTGATGATGTTGAGATATTTCCTAAATGGCAATCCTTATTGAACTATTTAAGAGTTAATCCAAACTGTGAGATTTATGCAGCTGTAAATTATTCAAAATTCTTCTCTCGGGAGGAAAAAGCAGAACTTGCTGGAAGATCATTTAAATTTGAGATTTTCCCATTTTCATTTAGGGAATTTGTAGATTATCACAGGGAATTTGATGATGACATTTCAATTAGTGAGTTGTTCATGGAATATGTTCGATTTGGAGGAATGCCTGAATTGCTACAACTGGAGTATTCTGGAGATAAACTATCTGCATTGGAACAGATATTTAAAATCGTATTATATCAGGATTTTGTAAAAGACTCAGATATGGATGAATTTTTAGTTAAAACATTTTTAGAGTTCATGATTGAAAACTTCACAGAAAAATTTTCATTTAAAAAAGCTATTAAGGCATTATATGATGAGGATGAATATGATTTGATAAATTCCTGTCGGTATCTTATGCCTTATTCCTCGTTAATGTATAACTCAAACATAACAAATTCTTTAAATCGAAAAATCAGCTTTGATGAGAGATATTATCTGGCAGACCATGGATTATATAATGTAGTCTATCGAAATGACAATTACATCCTCGAAAAATTGCTAAAAAACATAGTTTTCATTGAACTTTTAAGAAGAGGATACCGTGTTTTCTTCATGAAAGATAATAAGAAAACTATAGATTTTGTCTGCAGTGATTTTAATCGCAAAATTGTAATTCAATTTGATTACATCTTTTTGAATGATGAAATTGCCAGAAAAGAAATTGAATCGCTAAACTCCCAAAATTTTACAGATGAAAAATATATAATAACTACTGGAAATTATGATTTTTCAAAGTTCGGTGTCAAACACTTGAACATAATTGATTTTTTGTTGTGTGATGAAATTTAAATTAACTATATAAGAAATTAATTACATAATTCTAAATGGTGATATAATGGTATCAGAAAATATGGAAAAAGCCTTAAACGGACAATTAAACGCTGAAATTTACTCAGGATATTTATATTTATCCATGGCAGCTTACTTTGAAGATGAAGA
>CAZOYH010000027.1:0-16745 GCA_964583995.1 uncultured Methanobrevibacter sp. | reverse complement strand
ACAATTATTCATGAATTGGCACATTACTTTTTAAATACAATTATTGAGAATTTATTGTGTCATATTCTTAATGTTAGGTCATCTCCAACATTACAAAGTTTCATTTGGTATTTTTTAACACTTCCTGAGCTTAAAATCATGAATGAATATTGCGCTCATACAGTGGAAGGCAGATTCATTCCTCATGGTTATCAAAATTATGGTTCCTTTAATGTTTTGGTTGAAGATATGGGTATCGACCAAGAGTCTTTGGAAATTATGATGACTTTGGGAAATTCATTTGCTAATGAAATCATTGTTTATTTGGAAAACTATATTGATGAAGGTTTAAGGCAGGATATTAAATTACAGTATAGTAAGGACTTAAATGATCCTAATTATGATTCAATATTTATGGAAACAGATAAATGTTTTGATTTAAGTGTAAAAAATAGTGTTTTAATCAATCTGTTATATGAAATTTTAAAAGAAGCTTCAAATCAAGATGCTCGAAAGGAATTAGAAACTATAAGAGAGGGAATTATTCCTCTTTAACTTCTTTTTCTTTAATAGTTTCTAATACATCTTTACCTGTATCGGTTAATCTGTATAATCTTCCTTTACGAGCTTCTTCGTTTATGCATTCAACAATCTCTTTGCTTTTTAATTCACTTAGAACTTTTGAAATATGATTAGTTCTAATTCCACTGTCTTTTGCGATGTTTGTTGGTATTTTAACTTCATCTCCAATTGATTTCAGTGTTTTTTCCCTATATTTGGAGATTTGAACGTAAGAAGTTAATTTCAAAAGCTCATCATTTTCTTTCGACATAATTATCTATTATATTCTTAATACTATAAAATATTTTGTAACATGTTATCATTTTGTTATAATTAGGTTATACACCTTTTAAATTTGTATAATTAAGTTTATTATATATTGTGTTTAAAATAGTATATAATGAAATGTAGTCAATGCGGTTTTGAAAATAATGAAAAGGCTAAGTTTTGTACAAAATGTGGTAGCTCATTAACTCAGACCATCGCAGAACCGGCTTCAAAATCCAATAATAATCTGAAATATGTTATAATAGCTTTGGTGGTTATTATAATTGTTCTTGTTGGTTGTATAGGATTTTTTGTTATGAATACTGCTGTGAATAATGATATATCTCAGGATAGTGCTGAGGACAATGATGTTGAACAAGATGATAGTGTTAGCACACAGGAAGTTTCATCTTCCCAAAGTCCAAAAACATCACAAGTAACGCAATCAAAGTCTTGGGTTTTGATTGGAAGTTATTCAGGTTCGGGTTCTGGTTCGGAGGTTATCAATGTTCCAGAAGGCACAATTAAAGTGGAACTGTCTGCTTATCCAATTAAAAACTATGCTACAAACTATTTGTATGTAACTGGTTCTAACGGCAAATCTGGTGGCGTAGACTGGGGTTCAACAAGCGCTGTTGAGACAAGATCAGACTCTTTTACTTACACATCTTCATCATCTCAGACTTTCACTATCGATTACTATGAAACAGTTAGCTGGCAAGTTGATTTCTACATATATCAGTAAGTGATTTTTAAGCACTTATTTTTTAATTTTGTAACAAATTATTTAATATATGAAATTGTAAACTACTATTATGTTTTTTGATTTAAATATTAAAGGGAGTAACCTGGAAAATAATTTAATGATGGCTAGGGAAGCTTCTAAATATGGTTGGCAGCATATCAACTTTTCTTATAATCAAAATGATTTCACACAGGCAATTGATTTTAAAAATGATTTAAAAGACTCTTTAGAAGAGGTTATCAGTTTTGATTATACATTGGAAATTAAATCAACAAACGTTAATGATATTAGAAAAGCCGTAAACAAGTTCAGAAGCAAGGTTTCCTGCATTTCTGTTGTTGGTGGTGACTTGAAGGTTAACAGGGCATGCCTTGAAAATGTAAAAATAGATGTCCTGTCAAGACCGTATTTAAAAAGGTTTGATTCAGGTTTGAATCATGTTCTTGCAAAGGAAGCTTTAAGAAACAATGTGGCTATTGAGCTTTGTTTTAAAGATGTTTTAAAAAGTTATCTCTCTCACAGATCAAAAATCATTTCAAATTTTAGAGATACTTATGTGTTATATAGAAAATTTGATTTTCCTTTAATTTTATCTTCCAGAGCTGAAAGCATATTTGATATCAGAACAACTCATGATTTTGTTGCTTTTTTTAAACAGACTGGTTTGACAGACAGCGAAATTGAAAAATCATTTGTCACTTCCAGTAATATTTTGGAACTCAATAAAAATAGGGATAATCTGATGTTTACAGGTGTTAGGAGGATTGACGATGAAGCTTAAAGTATTGCCACCTACACTAAGAAAGAACAATCGCTATTTAACATTGGATATTAAAATAACCTCTCCAATCGATAAGGATGATGTCGTTAGTATAATTTGGGATGCGTGTATCCGTTTTCAGGGGGAATGTGCAACTTCCAATTTTAATTTATGGGTTATGAGATTTTATGAATGCGACAGACATGACGGATTTTATTCATATAAATCTATTGTCAGATGCCAAAGAGATTATGTTGATGAAGTCAGGTCTTCTCTTGCATTAGTTAATAAATATAATAATGCCAAGATAGCGGTTACTACTATCGGTTCATCAGGTACAATCAAGGCATCTAAGAGATTCATTTAATTACTTTTTGTTATTTAAAAATAGAAAACTTTATAAATAATATATTTATATAAATATCAATTGGATTTATGGAAAAAAGAATAAAAAAATATTTTAATTAGCTACTATGTAGTGATTAAAATTAAAATTGCCTTTTCATGGAGATTTGGTTTTATTTTTTTAGTAGTTGAATTTAAAATTTATAAAATATTTAAATGTGAGGTAATATTATGCAACCTTTACAAAATGCTGGATATGATAGGGCTATTACTGTATTTAGCCCAGATGGAAGACTTTTCCAAGTAGAATATGCAAGAGAAGCTGTTAAAAGAGGAACCACATCTATTGGTGTAAAAAGTTCCGAAGGTATTGTTTTGGCTGTTGATAAGAGAACTACTTCTAGTTTAGTTGAAGCATCATCTATCGAAAAAATATTCAAAATAGATGAGCATATAGGAGCAGCTACTTCAGGTCTTGTTGCCGATGCAAGAGCATTGGTTGAAAGAGCAAGAGTTGAAGCACAAATCAATAAAATAACCTACAGTGAACCTATTCGAGTAACAAGTCTTTCCAAAAAACTTTGTGACATGTTACAGATGTATACTCAAAATGGTGGAGTAAGACCATTCGGGTCTGCTTTAATCATCGGTGGAGTATATAACGGCAAATGTAAATTATTCGAAACAGATCCAAGTGGTGCATTGATTGAATATAAGGCAACTGCTATCGGTTCTGGAAGAGCTGCTGCAATGGATATTTTCGAAGAACAATATCATGATGATTTAACATTGGATGAAGCTATAAACTTAGCTTTGACTGCTATAAATGATGCAACCGATCATGAAACCACTTCTAATAATGTTGAAATTGCTGTAATCAAAATTGAAGATGAAAAATACGTAAAACTTTCTCAAGAAGAAGTGCAAAAATACATTGATGAAGTGCTCGTCGAAGAGGAAGAAGAAGCAGAAGAAGAAGCAGAAGATTTAGAAGAAGATGAAGAATAAATCTTTTTAATTAATTAGTTAGGGGATATTTCAATGGTAAATGTTGATGAAGCTATTATTGCTAAATATGAGTACTGTGGTGAACACTTTGAAATATTGGTTGACCCTGATTTAGCAGCTGATTTTAGAAATCCCGATGGCCCAGATGTTGCCATTGAAGATCTTTTAGCTGTTGAAGAAATATTTAAAGATTCTAAAAAAGGAGATAAAGCTTCAGATGAAGCTATGGAAAAAGTTTTTGAAACTACTGATCCATTAGAATGTGCAAAACAAATCCTTGATAAAGGTAATATACAACTTACTGCTGAGCAAAAAAGACAAATGCAGGAAGAAAAACGTAAATTAATAATTAGTAAAATTGCAAGAGAAGCAATTAATCCACAAACAGGTTATCCTCATCCTCCTACTAGGATTGAAAATGCAATGGATGAGGCAAAAGTTAAAGTTGATCCATTTGTATCTGTAGATCAACAAGTTCAAACTACTCTTAAAGCAATTAGACCACTTATTCCTATTAAATTTGAGAAAGTTAAAATGGCTGTAAGATTACCTGGAACTGTTGCTGGTCAGGCATATTCTGCAATTAGGCCTTTTGGTCAAATTTTACAAGAAGAATGGCAACAAGATGGTTCATGGATTGGAATTGTTGAGCTTCCTGGAGGTCTTCAAGACCAATTTTCAGGTAAGATGGCTGAAATATCTAATGGTGAAGGTGAAACTAAATTAATTAAATAATTAATTATGTTTATTTAATTATACGGTGTGTATAAGATGATTTATGTAGAAAATAAAGATTTGGTAATTCCTGGTGAAGTCCTTGCTGAAGATGACTTCTACTCAGGAAGGGGAACCTTTAAAGAAGATGGTAAAATATGTTCTTCTTTAATGGGTTTGGTCTCCTTAAGGAATAAAAAAATTAGTGTTATTCCTTTAAAAAGTAAATATGTACCAAAGAAAGGAGATGTAGTAATTGGTAAAATCAATGATGTTAGGTTTTCCATGTGGGGAGTGGATATCAACTCACCATATGAAGGTATATTACCATCTTCTGAAGTATTTGGACGAGATAAAAAAAGTTTAAATAAAGTTTTTGATGTAGGTGACGTTTTATTTTTGAGAGTCGTTGATGTTGATGAAGTTAAGAAAGCAAAACTTGGACTTAAAGGTCGTGGAATGGGTAAATTTAAAGGAGGAATTATTGTAGAAATTGCTCCAACAAAAGTGCCTCGTTTAATTGGTAAGAAAGGTTCCATGATTAATATGATTAAAAATAAAACCGGTTGTAAAATTGTTGTTGGTCAAAATGGTCTTGTCTGGGTTAGAGGAGATTCTGACATGGAAAGAATTACAAGAGATATTATCCATGTTATTGAAGAACAAGCTCACACTTCTGGTTTAACTAATAGAATTCGTGATAAATTATATCTTGAAATCGATGGTGAGATTCCTGATGATATAGATGACGATGATGATTATGTTGAAAGTCCTGATTTTGACTTTGAAGAAGAAGATGACGAAGAAAGTGAAGTTAAACAGGAAAAAGTCGAAGAACCAATTCAAAAAGAGGGTTTTAAGAGAAGTAAACGTACTAATAATAAACGTTTTAATCATAATAAAAAATTCAATAAAAAACCTCGTTCCAATAAAAAATATGAATTAGAAAAACCTCAACTTCAAAATTTTAAAGAGGAGTTAGAACAAGAGGAGTTAGAAGCTAAAAGGAAACTTGAAGCTAAAAGGAAACTTGAAGCTAAAAGGAATGATGATTTTATTAGTAATTTAGAAAATATTGACCAAGAGAAAAAAGCACTTAAAAAACATTTTGAAATTGGTAAAAAGAAAACCGGATTTTCTATTTTAAAGGATGATGACATATAATTTTTATAAATAAAGATATTTTTGATTAGGTGATTTTTATTAGCGAAGAAAAAAAGATAAGGGCTGATGGTAGAGCATATGATGAACTTCGCCCTATTAAAATTAAAGCAGGAGTATTAGAAAGAGCTGATGGATCTGCTTATGTTGAAGTTGGTGGAAACAAAATTTTAGCTTGTGTTTATGGGCCTAAAGAATCATATATGAGAAGGTTCTTACGTCCAGATACTGGTGTAATCAAAGTAAGATATAATATGGCACCATTTTCAGTAGACTCAAGGAAAAGGCCAGGTCCAGACAGAAGGTCAAATGAAATTTCAAAAATTACTGCAGATGCACTTCGTCCAGCATTAATGTTGGAAGGATTCCCAAGATCTATGGTTGAAGTATCTATTGAAGTTATTGCAGCAGAAGGAGGAACTCGTTGTGCTGGTGTAACTGCAGCTGCTGTAGCACTTGCAGATGCTGGTGTACCAATGAAAGACATACCTGCTGGTTGTGCAGCTGGTAAAATGGATGATGAAGTAGTACTTGATTTGTCTGAAATTGAAGATAAAAATGGTCAGGCTGATGTTCCACTTGTAATTATGCCAAGAACCGGTGAAATTACTCTCTTACAAACTGATGGTAATTTAACTGAAGAAGAATTTGAAGAAGCTATTAATTTAGCTATGGAAGGATGTATGCAAGTTAGTGAAGTACAAAAAGAAGCTCTTAAAGCTCGTTATAGTCAGGAATAGAGGGATATTATGGATGTAACACCAGAAATTACAAGGGATAATATTAGAAATCTTGTTAACAATAATCAAAGAGCAGATGGAAGGGCTCTTGATGAATATAGAGATATTAGTATTGAAACTGGAGTAATTCCAAAAGCTGAAGGATCAGCTCTATGTAAACTTGGAGGAAGTAAAGTAATTGTAGGAATTAAACCTTCTGTAGGTGAACCATTCCCAGATACACCTGATGTTGGTGTATTAATGACTAATTGTGAATTGCTTCCAATGGCAGATCCTAGTTTCGAACCAGGTCCACCTTCACCAGAATCAATTGAACTTGCTCGTGTTGTAGACCGTGGAATTCGTGAAAGTGAAATGGTTAACTTAAGCGAATTATGTATTGAAGAAGGTAAACATGTATGGATGCTCTTTATAGATTTACATGTAATTGATAATTGCGGTAATCTTTTTGATTGTGCAAGTTTAGCTGTAAATGCTGCTTTAAAATCATGTAAATTACCAAAAGCTTCAGTTGTAGATGATGAAGTTGTTTATGATGAAGAAGAAACCATTGATGTACCTTTAAATCATACTGTTGCTTTATCAACTTTTGTTAAAATTGGAGATAAAATGGTACTTGACCCATCACTTGATGAGGAAAGGGTTTTATCTAGTAGATTATCTGTTGGTATAACTGAAGAAGGTAGTATTTGTTCAATGCAAAAAGGTGGAGAAGAACCTTTCAGTAAAGAAGATTTATTCGCTGCTGTAAAAACTGCATTAAGTAAAAATGAAGAAATTTTAGCAAATTTAGACTTTGAATAATTTTATTCAAAATCTATTTACTAATTTTTCAACCTTTTTTTTTAATTAAATAAAATCTATTTTTATTTTAATTCAATACTTAGTTTATATAATGATAATTTTTTGAATATTTTTTCTGATATTTTTTTTATTTTAAAATATCATAGAATTTTTAGGCTAAAATTTTCATTAATTTTTATTTTGGCTATTTTCAAGTAAAAATAGTCATAAAAACATTAAGTTTAAATACTCTTAATTCTAATATTATCATATTAGATAAATTTATGTTTTATTTACTATTCATAAATTTAATTTTAATTTTAATTACAATATTCTTTTATTTTTTTAAAAGATGTATTTTTTCTATTAAGATTAATTAATTATTTAAATGCTTATATTGATTATTTTAATAGTTTTAGTTAGTCCATATATGGATTAATGAATTTTAATATAATAATTATTTGGAGATAAATATAATGGCTAGAACTAAAAAAGTAGGTATCACTGGAAGATTCGGTGCAAGATACGGAAGAAAAGCTAAAAGATCAGTTAAAATTATTGAAGAAAATAAAAATAAAAAACACATTTGTCCACAATGTGACAGACCTGGAGTTAAAAGAATTGCTGCAGGTATTTGGAAATGTAAAAAATGTGGAAATGTATTTACAGGTGGAGCTTACATTCCTGAAACTCCTATGGCAAAAACTGCTAAACGTAATGTTAGAAATTATGGGGGAAACTAATTGTATAAATGTCCTAACTGTGGTTATATAATGGACCACAAAAGTTATGAAGAAAACAAATGTCCTAAATGTAGGTACAGAATTTTATTTAAACAAACTCCTGCTGTTAAAAGGTCTGTTAATTCTAGATAATATTAATTTATCTACACTTTTTTTTAATTTATTTATAATTTTTTAAGTATTTTATAAAATAGTGATTTAAATAATATTTAATCCTAGTGATTACTATGCTTATTTCAACATCACGCAAACCTTCTCAGAATACTCGTAAATTTTGTAAAAATCTTATGCATGCAACAGGATGTGAATATGTTAATAGGGGTAAAAGCAGTATTAGAGATGTTCTTTTAAAATCTGCAGTTTTGGGAAATGATTCAACTGCATTTGTGTATGAAATAAAAGGTAATCCTAGTAAAATCACTTTCTATTCAAGAGCAAAAGAAGTATTATCAATACTTGTCACTGTAAAAACTCAAAATACTCGCCTTCATATCAATCCTGAAAATCTTAAGGTAAAATGTGAAGTGAGTGAGTTATCTTTAATTGCTGATTTATTGGATGCAGAGTTAGATGATAATCCTAAGGAAAATTATCTATATATTCATGAATATACGGAACTTGATGAAGAGGAATATATAGAAAAGGATTATGTAGATTATAAAATTGCAATCATTGATTTTTACAATAAACATGGTGATAAGATAGATTTACAAATTGCAGTTAGGAAAATTTTAGATTAATTATTTCTTTATTAATTTCTTTTTTTTAACTAATTATTAATTTAAATAATATTTTTAATTTATTCCATTTTTTTATAATTATTTAATTGTTGGTTTTATGGAAAATGAGGAAAAAATTCTTGATTATGTAGAACATAAGGTAAAAATACATTTTGATAGCTCTATTCAAGCAGAAATAATATATGATTCTGTTTTACTTGAATTTGAAACCTCTCCTGATTATAGATCTACTATGGATTTAGACCTTGAAGGCGATACAATAATAATTTATATCAAAGCAAGTGATGCTACAAGTTATAGAGCCTCTATAAATTCAGCAATTAAATGGATTAAATTAGCTTTAGAAGTGAATAATTTAGTTGAATAAATAGTATAATTTCTTATTTGGCTATAATAAAAATAATTCCATACAATTTAAGAAACGAATATTATAAAATCAATTTTTTTAAAATATTTATGATTTTATAATTTTCAAGTTAAATTTATAATGGATTAATACAAAATATTAAAATATAATGTTAATATTATAATTATTAAAATTTTAAACTAAAAAGGTGATATGATGGATATTCCACAAAATGTTCAAGAACAATTAAATCAATTTCAAAATTTACAACAACAAGCTCAAGCTGTAGCTGTACAAAAACAAAATCTTGATATTCAAATTAATGAAACTGAAAGGGCTATTGCTGAACTTGAAAAAACAGATTCTGATAGTGAAGTTTTCAAATCTGCTGGTAACTTACTTATTAAAGTTAATCGTGATGATATTTTTGAAGAAACCAAAGAAAATTTAGAAACTCTTCAATTAAGACAAAAAACTATGGAACGTCAAGAACAAAGAGTTATGAAAAAACTTGAAGAAATGCAAACCAGCATTGAAACTGCTATGAAAGGTTTAGGAATGAACTAATCATTTTATTAACCTTTTTTTAATACTTTTTTTTAAATAAATTATTTTAAGTGACTTTATGGGTAAACTTAAAGAATTATCTCAAGAAGATCTAGATGATATAACTTATTTTTTATCTAATCTTGTAGAGAGTAAATTATCAGATTATGTAACTAGTAAGGAAGTTATTAATCAAAATATTATTACTGATATTAGTTATGAGAACAATCAATTAGATGTTGATTTAGATATTGACATTGATGTTGATGCACTTTCTAATCTTTCACAAGACGATGTAAATACAATTATTGATGAAGCTTATGAAAAATTAGATGTTTATATTGATGAAAATTATAGGCAGTAATTTAATTATTTTTAATTATAATTTCCATAATTTTTTATTATACTTTTTTTGCTATTTTTTTATACTTTTTTTATACAATTGTTTATGTTTTTTTAATTATCAATTTTAACAAAATTTTATTAAAATGATATATCAATATTTTTTTAATTTCATTGGATTTTTTATTAATTTTATTTAATTTTTTTAATTAAAGTTTTATTGATTTTTGAAAAAATTATTAAATACTTTTGTTTTTTAATTAACAAACAATCTATTCTTATATTTATTATATCATATTATTTTGGATTTATATCATATATTTATCTTATTATAAGCAATATAATTTATTTTCACTATTTATAATTTATTTTTTTAAATAATTTTTTTTCTAATTTTGCTGATTTTATTAAAAAATTTTTTAATTTTATCAATTATACTTTAATTAATTTCAAGTAACATTTATATATGATGAGGGTGAAACTATTAGTAAGGGTCCTACCTTAGTTTTTATAATTATTGTTGAAGGGCAAATAATTAAGGGTTTTATTTCCCTTTCTAACAGTAGTTTTTTTTCTCTAATTTTTTTCTAATTTTATTTTATTTCAATATTTTTCTAATTTCAAATTTTCATATTTTCATAATTTCATATTTTCAGATTTTTTCTAATATCGTATTTCTACAATTAATTCATATTATTAAGAAAAGAGGGGTTTAAAAATTTTTATTAATTTATCTAATTTTTAAGAGAAAAATATTAAATATGTTTAACTAGTTATATTTAATTATAATTAAACAAGTGATTAGATGTTAAAGATAATTCCAGTTTTAGATTTGATGAATAATCAGGCAGTTAGTGGAAAAAGTGGTAATAGATCAACTTACACTCCATTAAATACAATTTATGCACCTAATTCTGATCCTGTACAAATTGCAAATGGCCTAAAAATCAATGGTGCAGATGAGATTTATATTGCAGATTTGGATTTAATTGAAAAACAAGGCCATAATTTACATACAATTAAAGCAGTTAACACTATTTTGCCTGTAATGTTAGATTCTGGTATAAAGGATTTTGACTCTTTTAAGTTTTATCTTGATTTTGCATATAAACTGATTGTTGCATCTGAAACAATAGAGTCAGTTAGTCAGATGGAAAAAATATTCAATACTTTTCCAAAGGATAGAATTGTTGTAAGTGTTGATATTAAAGATGGGCAACTTTATTCAAAGAATTTAGATATGACTCTTGAAGAGTTTAGGGAAGTTTTAAGAGAATTTGATCCTAATGAAATAATTTTATTAAATATATCTGATGTTGGAACTAGTAGTGGTTATGATAATAGTTTTATTGATTTATTTAGTGAGTTTAAACATAAGATTATTATTGCCGGTGGAATTAAAGAGGAGGATATAACTTATCTTGAATCTATTGGAATCAATAAAGCATTAGTTGGTACCTCACTACATAATGGTTTAATAAATTTATAAATCTATATTTTAGAAAAATTTTATATACTAATTTTTAAATATATTATTATGATAAGTAAAATACTTAATATTTAAAAACATTATTTTAATAATCAAATTTAATTAGGGATTATATGGCAGTTCCAGGATCAATAATTTTTTCACATGTTTTACCGGTAATACTTGCATTCTTTGGAATTATATTTTTAATTTCAGGAGTAATGGATAATAATAAATTTAAATCTGTAATAGGGGCATTATTATTTATATTAGCTGCTGTTAGTCCGTTTATATTTCTGCGTCCATTTGTTTTATAGGCTTTTTTTATGTGATTACTAAACAATTTAATAGTAGTTTTGAATTGTAGTTTAACCTTTGTTCTTATTTTTTAATTTTAGTTTAGTGGTATTATGCTGGATTTTTTACTTATAGGTCCTATTTCAAAAGATATTAATAATTTTAGAGATAAAGTTTCCATACAAATAGGCAGTCCAGTATATTATGAATCTTTTGTTTTTGAAAAATTTAACTTAAACTACACAGTAGTAACTACACTCAACAGTGCAGATGAGTATTTATTAGATGATTTTCCAAATCCAGATAAAATTATCAAAATATTCAAAAATAAAACATTAGAATTTGAAAATATTTATATTGATGATACATATAGAGTTCAAAAATCTAATTTTGCTAATAATCCATTAACTGTTGAAGATTTTCAAAATATTAATATTGACATTTCTGATTTTGATGGAATTTTAATCAATCCATTGGTAAGTACTGATTTAGATTTATCTCTTTTAGACTATTTATCAAAATTCAAAATTCCAATATTACTTTCCATTCAAGGATGTTTAAGAAACCCTTCATTAAATGGTAATGTTGAATTTCAAGTACCTGAAAATTTAAACGATATTTTAAAATATGTTGATTTCCTATTTTTAGATGAATTTGAATTTAACTTAATCTATCCTTCCACAGATATTTTCAACTGTTCTTCAATTTTTAATGCATATGATATTTTGGATGTTATAATTACTAGAAATAGGAAAGGATCTCTAATTTATGATAATATGGAAAATAAATATTATGAAATTAAACCATATATTACTCAATCAATTCTATCTCCAACTGGTGCAGGTGATACATATATGGCAGCATATGTTTCTAAACGTTTAGATAATGTTGGTATTTTAGATAGTGGTAAATTTGCATCAATCGTAGCTAGTTTAAAAATTGAATCAAATGGACCTTTTGATAAATCATTAGAGGATGTTTTAAATATTTATAATGATTTTTAAATCTTATTTTAGATTTTATAATTATCTAATCATTTAATTTTTTAAATAATTTTATTCATTCTTATTTTTAAATTATTAAATTTTATTATTTTTTATTATTCAATCTTTTTATCAATTTTTTAATTATTTTAATCATTAACAAATTTTTTAATAAAATGAAATTGAGTATTATAAATTTAAATTTAATTTAAATTGATATTTTTAATATATAAACATATATCCATACAAATCCTTTTTAATTAAATTATATAAAATATATTATTATGGTAGAATGTACAACTGAAAAATCCAAAGATTATCATAAACAAGCTAGTAGCAATATTTCAATTACACTAATTTTAAGCTTTTTATTTAATATAGTTGTAATAATTGGCGGATTATATACCAATAGTATTGCTATTGTATCAGATGCAATTCATGATATGACAGATACCTTTTGTCTTTTAATTTCATGGATACTTGAACGGGCTTCACTTAAAGGAAAAAATGATAAATACACATATGGTTATCAAAGATTATCTATTTTAAGTGCGATTATCACATCAGTTTTTGTAATCATAGCATCATTATTGGTTATATATGAATCTGTAACACGAATATTTTCGGTTGTTAGCCCTAATCCTGAAGGAATGTTTTTCTTTTCAATAATAGGTATTATTTTTAAAGGATTATCTGTTTATAAGGTTTATAATGGTCAAACATACAATGAAAAAGCTATTAGTTTCCACTTACTAGGGGATGTTTTCAGATGGTTAGCTATTTTAATTTTAAGTATAGTTTTAATGTTCTGGAATGTACCTATTTTGGATCCATTGATTTCACTTATTATTGCAATTTGGTTAATATACACATTAGGAAAAACCTTACTGGATTCTCTTAGAATTATGCTTCAAAAGGTTCCAGAAGAGTATGACCTTAAGAAATTAAAAGAAAATATATTAAATATTGATAATGTTAGTGAAATATTGGATATTCATCTTTGGAGTTTGGATGGTATTGATTTAATATTAACTGCAAAAATTAAGGTTGAATCATCACAAAAAGAGGATTTACTTAAAATTAGAGAGGAAATTTCAAAATTATCTGATGATTTTGATGTGTCTGAGGAGACAATTGAATTTGAATTTGATTAGTCTTATATTGTATAAATTATATACATTTGAGATTATTTTTATAGATTCCTATGTTTTAATTAAATATTTCTAGACATTTTAGTATATTTAAACAATAATTTAAAATAATTATATATAATATGACATATAAAATTAGGATTAATTAATAATCATAAATTAAATTTTAGTGAATATTATTAATTATTTAATTAGATTTAATCATTTAATTTTGTGGTGATAATATGGAATCAAAATTTAAAGCAAATTTAATGATTTTTTTAACTATAGCTATTTTGGCTTTAGGTGTAGCATTTATTTGTGAAACTTTTACTGGTTCTGTTATGAATCCATATATGGTTAAATTTCTACCTCATCAAACTGATAAATTGGGTATTATAGCTGATGGAGATTTTTCACCAGAACAGATTAAAACTGTTGAGTTAAATATTGTAACTCCTGTAAATGAGACAAATACTACTGTTGATAACACTACTGATGTAGAAATTGAGAATACAACTTATGATGATACAGATTATAATTCGACAGATATAGATTATAGTGAAGAGGAAGATGTGGAAACTGTTACTGATACTTATTATTATGATCAATAATTTATTTCTATTTTTTTTTAATTTAATTTAATTTTAAGGATATTTTTTGTGATACTATGTTTAAGACTATTGTAAGTCCATTATTCGGTGATACTGATGCTTTAGGTCATATAAATAATATTGTTTTATGTTCATGGTTTGAACTTGCAAGAAATGATATTTTCAGAATTTTTAATCCTGATTTGGATGTTAGTTATGAAAAATGGCCTCTTATTATGTTAAAAACAGAATATGAATATCTTAATCAAATGTTTTATGGAACTGATGTTGAAATTAGAACATATGTTTTAAAAATAGGTAATAGTTCTTTTACAACATATCATGAAGCTTTCCAGAATAATAAACTATGTGCTAAGGGTACTGCACTTATGGTTCATTTTGATTTTGTCAATCAGAAATCTGTTATTATATCAGATGATATAAAATCTGAATTAGAAAAGCACATGTTTAATCAGGATTAATCTCAATTTTAAATTTTGATTTTAAAGATTTTTTAAATTTTATTCTATTTTTATATTTTTATTTCTAAATTTCAAAATAAAAATTATATTTTTTTCATATTTTCTAAAACTTTGAATACAGTTTGATATATTTTTATTATTTTATTATAATCTTGGGAAATTTTTTTCTAAAAATATCTTATTTTGGGGAAACATTTATATACTACAAAAACAATCTTATTATATCGGAAGATGGTTTCCGACTTCCGACTATAAAATTTTGAATTTTTTATAAAATTCTTTCAATATAAAATTTTAGGTTTTAAATTAGTCAAAAGATAAGAATTTAGTTTAAAATCTCTTCCTTGATATAAATGTTTAATCATTAAAATCCTTTTAAAAATTTATTAGATACAATAAAAAATTAAAACCTAAAATTTTATTATAGTCGGATTTATAATATAATAATTTTAAAAATTTTAGAGAAAAGATATTATGGTTGTTTTAAGTACAGGTGATACCGCATGGGTACTAGGAGCTACAGTTTTAGTGCTTTTAATGAGTATACCCGGTATCGCTTTTTATTATAGTGGTTTAACAAAAAGTAAAAACGTATTAAATACAATATATTTATCATTCATAGCTTTTGCAATTGGAAGTTTAATATGGGTAGCTTATGGTTACTCATTTGCATTTGGACCAAGTATAAGTGGAATTATTGGATCTCCGGCACATTTCCTATTAACTGGAATAGGAATAAATAGTTTATCAGGTACAATTCCGGAATATTTATTTATTATATTCCAATTAACATTTTGTGGTTTAACAGGAGCACTTATATCAGGTGCTGTTGTTGGAAGAATGAAAACCTCTGCTTGGGTAGTTTTCATAATTTTATGGGCTACATTAGTATATATCCCTATTGCTCACTGGGTATGGGGTGGAGGATGGTTAATGAATATGGGTGCTCTTGATTTTGCAGGTGGTGCAGTTGTACACATGAACTCTGGTGTATCAGCACTTGCTCTTGTTCTTGTTCTTGGTTCCCGTAAAGATACATCACTTCGTCCTCACCATTTAGGATATTCAGTACTTGGTGTAGGTTTCTTATGGTTCGGATGGTTAGGTTTTAATGGTGGATCTGCTCTTGCAGCAAATGGTCTTGCAGCATCTGCAATTCTTGTAACAAATGTTGCAGCAGTAACTGCATTAATTACATGGGTAATTATAGATAAAATTGTTGGAGGAAAACCTACTGTATTAGGTGCTATATCTGGTGGTGTAGCAGGTTTGGTTGCTATTACTCCTGCTGCTGGTTTCGTTGACACTCCTGCTGCTATTGCTATAGGATTTGTTACAGCATTTGTATCTTACTTTGCAATTTATTACCTTAAACCTAAACTTGGATATGATGATGCATTAGATGTATTTGGAATACATGGTTTATCTGGTCTTTGGGGTGCAATTGCAACTGGTATTTTTGCAAATCCTGCAATTAACGGGGTAGCAGGATTATTATACGGTAACCCAAGTCAATTAACAATACAGATTGTCGCATCTATTGCAACAATGGTCTATGCATTTGTAGTAAGTTATGTAATTGCAAGAGTAATTAAAGCTACTATTGGTGTAAGAGTCGATGAGAAAACAGAAATTAAAGGTTTAGATACTCAACTTCATGCAGAATCCGGTTATAGACTTTAATGCAATAAATACATATATTAAAATTAATTAAATTTAAAAATAATTCTAGATTTTAAAAGATTAAATTATTTTATTAAAATTTTAATGAGGTATAAGAATGAAAAGAATTATAGCGATTATTAGATCTGAAAAATATGATGATGTTAAAAAAAGATTAGAATCTGCTGGATGTAAAGGTATGACTATAACTGAAGTTAAAGGTAGAGGTAGTCAATTAGGTGTTAAGGAATCTTACAGAGGTTCCAGTTACTGTATTGATCTTATTCCGAAAACGCGTGTTGAATTAGTTGTATCGGACAGTGAAGTTGAAAAGGTCATTGATGCAATCT
>CAZOYH010000026.1:0-16788 GCA_964583995.1 uncultured Methanobrevibacter sp. | reverse complement strand
TAATTGAACCAAAACGTGTCAAAAAACAAGCTATCCAATCTGCATCTGAAGCAGCGGAAATGATTTTAAGAATCGATGATGTAATTGCATCAACCAAAGGCCCAGAAGACATGGGTATGGATCCTTCCGCAATGGGCGGAATGCCTCCAATGATGTAAATTTAAAGAAATTATTATAATTTCTTTTCTTTTTTTATTTTTATGTATTCAAATAGACTTATTTTTAAAACATCACTTGATGATGAAGTTTTTTACATTAATGATACTATTTTAATTAATTTTAAACATTCTCGAAATGGCCTGTCCTCTTCAGAACTTAATGGGGGAGTTCGTGATAATTACAAATCCGTTTTTAACCAACATCTTTCACAGGAAAAAATAGATTTGCTTGAAAACCATGATGTTTGCGAATATCTAATTAATGAATGTAACTCTTTTGATATTGACTCTAGATACTCAACAGGCTTAATTACTTTAGCTCAAATGAATAATGTTTCGATTGTAACAAAATCATTCAAAAATGTTGAAGTTACTGCAATATCTACTGCTGGTGTTAGAACCAATGCTTCAAGGGCCGGGGATGACTCATCATACTGGCAGGAAAACGGCATGTATCATTTCGGAACAATTAACATTATTTTGCTCATCAATGTTTGTTTAAATGAAAAGACATTAACCGAAGCATTCATGACAGCAACCGAAGCTAAAACCGTTGCTTTGAATAACCTAAGAATTCCGTCACAGTACTCCAACGGCTATGCGACAGGAACTGGAACTGATGGAGTTTGCATATTTTCAAATACTGATTCAAATGATCTTTTAAAAAATGCTGGAAAACACTCCAAACTTGGGGAGTTAATCGCAAAGGCAGTAATTGAATCTGTTACAAAAGCTATTGGAAAACAAGTTTGGATTACAAAAAAATCACAATCAAATGTTTTAGTTAGATTGAATAGATATTCCTTAGATATTAATGAGTTTTATGATAGTTTGAACTGTGATAAAGATGATTTCGTAAGGTGTCTGCAAAAAGAAATGAGAAAACAGGACAATGTTGCAGTAACATCCTCTGTTTTAAATTTAATTGATGAAGTTAATGATGATTTAATTGATAATAAAGACGCATTAACATTGGCTAACTGTTTAATAAAAGAAAACTGTAATAGTTATCCAATAAAAAAATTATTAGAATATTGGATAAACCATTTCATTCATTAATTTCGAAGTTTTCAAGTTCACCATTGTCTTGAACGATTTTTGCAATTGACTCTTCGGCAGCAGTTAATTTTTGATTGCATACTTTAACTAGCTGCATTGCCTTGTTGAATTCATCAATTGCATCATCTAACGGCACATCTCCATTTTCCAATTTGTTAACGATTTCTTCCAATTTTTCTAAACTTTCTTCAAAACTTAAATTTTCCATTTATATCACCTTTGTATTTATTGTCCCATCATCAAATTCAATGTCAAGTTCATCTCCACTTTTAACATCTTTTGAAGAGGATATGACTTTATCTCCAATTTTTGCCATGGTATAACCTCTTTTTAGTGTTACTAATGGATTTAAAATTTCTAATTTGTCAATGTTCTTTTCAAATTTAATTCTTTTTTTCTTTGTTATCTCGTGGGGATTTTTCAAAATTACTGAGTTTTCCAGTTTGAATAGTCTGTTTTGATTTTCTGTGATTATATTTTTTGATGCAAAATCCAATTTACTAATTAAATTGTCCAAATTCATTTCCTTTATTTCATAAATCGATTCGGGATTTTTAAAAATCTGCTTTTGGGAAATATTGTCTAATTTAGTTTTATTTTGCATTAATTTGTCTTGAATATTTTTATTTATTCTATCTTTAATCTGGCCAATTTTAAATTTTACTTCATTTAAATCCGGCACTGCTAAGACTGCAGCACCAGTGGGTGTTGGAGCTCGCTTGTCTGCTACAAAATCAGATATTGTGTAGTCGATTTCATGTCCGACTGCACTTATCACTGGTGTTTTGCATGCATAAATCTCGCGGGCAACAATCTCTTCATTAAATGGCCATAAATCTTCAATGCTTCCTCCGCCTCTTCCAACAATTAATGTGTCTATGTCAAATTTTTGTGAAAATCTAATTTGGCGCACGATTTGTTCTGCAGCCATATCTCCCTGAACAAGTGTTGAGAAAACCAATATTTCACAAATGGGATATCGTTTTTTAATTGTTGTGATGATGTCTCTTATTGCAGCACCTGTCTGTGCTGTTATTACTCCAATTCTTTTTGGATATTTTGGTATTTCTTTTTTATGAGCATCGTCAAATAATCCTTCTTTTTCAAGCTTTTTCTTTAGCTGTTCAAATGCAATGTGCAATTCTCCGATTCCGTCTTCAGTAATTCTGGTTGCATATAATTGGTATTTTCCGTTTGCTTCATAAACTTCAACTTTACCTTTTATAATGACTTTCATACCATTTTTTGGTTCGAATTTAAGGAATCTTTTACTGCCTTTAAACATCACTGCACTTATCTGTGACTTTTTGTCTTTTAAGGTAAAATAACTGTGTCCGCTTGGATATGTTTTGTAGTTGGATATTTCACCTCTAACGTAAATGTTTTTCAGGTTTACGTCTTGTCTAAGCTTTTTGTTAATGTAGGCATTTATTTGCGATACTGTTAGGTATTCAGTTTCCATATATTCACCTTAAAGCAATATTGTTATTATGTTGTTTTAATTTAAAAAAATTTCTTATTTTTCGTCTCGGAAGATGTTTTGCCGGTATTTTAAAAAATATTCAATATAATATTTATATAACCTTGAATAAAATTCAAAATGGTAAGTATATCTCACTAAAAAATTGAATAAAAAGGTGTTTTTAATATGGCTGCTTTTGAAAGAGTAAAATCTGGTATTGAAGAACTGGACGAAACCTTAGACAACATCCGTCTTGGGGATAATGTTGTGTGGCAGGTTTCAAACTTAAAGGAATTTTCATATTTTGTAAATCCCTATGTAAAACAGGCTCTTGAAGATAAAAGAAACTTAATTTACATTAACTTCGGTCAGCACGAACCGTTAATCCCGATGACTGATGAGGATTTCGACAAACTTGAAGCTGAAAGGAACAATCCTGAAACGGAGTTTGCAATGATTGAAAAAGACGGGATTAAAATATATAAAGTTGATCCGATGGAGCAGTTTGAATCATTTACTCTGGAAGTTCACAACATCATTACAAAAGAAGGCTATGATGCTTTTTATGTCTTTGACTGCCTGTCTGACCTGCAAGCTGCATGGGCAACAGATTTGATGATGGGAAACTTCTTTAGAGTGACATGTCCTTATTTATTCATACTTGATACTGTTGCATTTTTCCCGGTCATTCGTGGAAAACACTCCTTTGAGTCAATTGCAAAAATCAGAGAAACTACACAACTCTTTTTAGATGTTTATTCAAGTAAAAATGATGTTTATGTTCATCCGCTAAAAGTATGGAACAGATACTCACAAACAATGTTTTTGGGCCATAAATACGATCCTGAAACCGGAGCAGTTACAACATTGACTGACGGAATGGAAGTTTCCAAATTCTATCAGGTAATAAATTCCGCATCTGCCTACAACAACGAGCAGAATACCGATAGCTGGGAGAGATTTTTCACAGCCACTGAACTGCTGCGCCAAAACGGTGTTGATGTGTCTGACAGATGCGATTTGATGTGCAATATGATGATGGCCAAAGATGAAAAGGTCATGGAAAAAATCAAACAGTATTTCGATTATGAAGACTACATCAGTATTTACAACCGCCTTGTCGGAAGCGGAATGATTGGAGGAAAAGCCTGCGGTATGCTTTTAGCTCGTAAGATTATTGAAAAGGACAGGCCAGACTTATATGAAAACTTTGAGCCTGACGATTCATTTTACATAGGCTCCGATTTGTTCTACACTTATATTGTTTACAACGATTTGTGGAATATTCGTGTAAAACAGAGAACAAAAGAAGGTTATTACGAAGCCGGTAAAGAACTGGAAGATGGATTGAAAAACGGAACATTTCCAGACAGCATCAAAAATGAATTCAGAAGGGTTCTGGATTACTTTGGCCAAAGCCCAATTATTGTACGTTCAAGCAGTCTCTTGGAAGACGGTTTTGGAAATGCATTTGCAGGAAAATATGAATCAGTATTCTGCGTTAACAGAGGATCACTCGAAGAACGTCTCGAGGCATTTGAAGAGGCTGTCAAAACAGTCTATGCAAGTATGATGAACATTTCAGCATTGGAATACAGATCCCTAAACGATTTGGATGACTGTGATGAACAGATGGGACTATTGGTTCAGAGGGTTTCAGGTTCATATTATGAGGATTATTTCTTCCCGACAATTGCGGGGGTTGGATTTTCATACAGTCCCTATTCACCGCAGCATGATATGGGACACAACGGAGGAATGCTAAGGCTTGTAATGGGATTGGGTACAAAAGCAGTTGACAGAACTCAAAATGACTATCCAAGAATTATCAATTTGGACAGACCGCATGCAATTGACCATCCTGATGTTGCAGAGCGCCATAAATACTCACAGCATTCTCTTGATGTATTGGACTTAAAAGAGATTTCCTTACATGAAATACCTGTCGAAGAGGGTCTTGAAGTTCTTCCAAGATATGCCAAACGTCCGGTCATTGAACATGATACTGAAGCTGAGCGAAGATTTAGGGAACGGGGCAGGAGACGTGAAATTGTCTTTGTAAACTGTAATGGTATTGTAAACAACGACAAGTTTATTCATATGATGAAAGAGTTGCTTAAAACTCTTGAATTGGCTTATGACTATCCTGTTGATGTGGAATATACTGTAAACATTGGTGCGGACAATTCATTTGTTGTAAACCTATTGCAGTGCAGACCACTTCAAATTTCAACAACTAAAGAGATAATTGAAATTCCGGAAGATGTTGGCGAAACTTATTTCCATATTAAAAAAGCATCAATGGGCCGTTCTAGAAAAGAAAAAATTGATACATTGGTTTATGTTGATTCACATAAATACTATGAATATCCTTATGCTAAAAAGAGTTTGATCGCTAGGATAATTGGTGAAATAAATGCTTACTGTAGAGATAATGATAAAACATCAATGCTTATTGTTCCTGGAAGAATTGGAACATCTTCACCTGAATTAGGTATTCCAGTGGTATTTGCTGAAATCAGCCAATTTAGAGCTATTCTTGAAGAATCATATAGTAAAGTGGGTTATGTTCCTGAACTGTCATTTGGAAGTCACATGTTCCAGGATCTGGTTGAAGCAGATATTTATTATGGAGCAATTTTTGAAAATGATAAGAGATTGGCATTTAATAAGGATTTAATCAAAGAATATCCAAATAAATTATTAGATATCAACTCTGAACTTGATGAGGAAATTTATGATATGATTCATGTAGTTAATTTTGATGATAAAAACCTTGAATTTTACCATGATATGGTTGGTGATGAAAGTAAATGTATTTTAATTGAAAAAAACTAATATTGTATTAGGTGTTTTTTCATGAGAATTAAAGATGAATTATTTGGAAAAGAAGTTCTTGATGCTGAAATTCAAATAGTGGGAAAGGTAACTGATGTTGTTTTGGATAGGGACACATTTGAAATCACGGATTTGGTAATTAAAAAAACAGGTTTATCAGAGCAAATTAAAGCCAGTGAAAACCTTGTTCCAATGGAACTTGTAAAAGTAATTGGTGATAAGATTTTACTTAAAGGCGAAGATGATATATAATGACTTCCAAAGAATATTTAATCGACTTGTTAAAGGAAAATGAAGTTTTTCTTGAAGGGGATTTCACTTTATCTTCCGGAAAGAAAAGTGATTATTACATCAACATGAAAAAAGCTATTACTGAGCCTGAAATTTTATCTACAATTTCTAAATTGATTACTGATAAAATTAGTAATGATGATATTGATAAAGTTGCAGGTCCTGCATTGGGGGCAGTTCCGATTGCCACTGCAGTTTCTTTGGAATCTGGATTGCCATTATTGATGATTCGAAAAGAAAGGAAAGGTTATGGAACATCTAAATTAATTGAAGGTGAGCTAAACGAAGGTGATGACGTTATTGTCGTTGAAGACGTTTCAACTACTGGAGGTTCACTTTTAAAAGCTATCAAAGCAATTCAAGATAATGGTGGAAATGTAAAAAGAGCTTTTGTTGTTGTTGACAGACAAGAAGGAGCTATTGATGAATTTGCAAAAGAAGGTATAAAATTAGAGCCTTTAATAAGTGTAAATGAATTTTTTGATTAAATGGTAAAATGATGAAAAAAATATTTCATCATTTAACATGATGAACCAGGTGAGGGAGTTCATCAATTATTAATCCTAATGCGGTTTTAACAGCATTCGGAGATCCGGGCATGGAAAATATAACTGTTTTTTTATAAATTCCAGCTGTAGCTCTCGATAGTAGTGCTGCGGCACCGATTTCTTCATAGGATTTAGCCCTAAAAAGTTCACCGAATCCCTCAATTCTTTTTTCAAAAAGTGATTCAACAGTTTCAACAGTGATGTCACGACTATCAAGGCCGGTTCCACCAGTTGTTAAAATAACATCAGTTTCATCTAAAATCATGCTTTCAATTGCATTGATTAACTCATCTTTTTCATCAGGAATTAAACATCGTGAGTTTAGTGTGTATCTTGATTCGATTTCCTCTGCCATGTATTGGCCGGACAAATCGAGTTTCTTTGATTTCCTGCTGTCACTTAATGTTATGATTCCACATGTGATTTCATTAGATGATTCTTTTTGATGTTGTGCTGCTGTTTCACTTTTCATTTTCTCACCATTTTATTGTTTTTTCAAATATTTTTTTATAATATAATATTCATCCAGGCTTTTAATTAATTTATCGCTAGGATGATAAAAGTATGTGTTTTCAAACTTTATCTCCACCACATATTTGTGATTTTGAATAATCCTTATGTGGTGGGAAATTGTGTTATAGTCCAATTTCAATATTTTTGAAAGCTGATTTCTGTTGTATGGTTCCTTTAATATCTTATCAATAATTCGGGTGGTGGTTTTACCGCCTTCTCTTCCGATTATTAATGTTACTAGCTCTTTATCCTCGAGTTCCCATAATTCTTTTTCAAATGTAACTTTATCCTTTTTCATTGTTATTCATCTCCAATAGTTTGTAGAGATTAGATGCCCAGTTTAGGGCGTTGTCGTCTTTGCCGATTAGAATTTGGGAATCGTCATAATGGTAGTCTTTAAAAAACAGGGATAATGACATAAATTTATCGGAACATGTTAAAAATACTTTTAAGTTGTCTTCAACGACTGTTAGTTTGACTTTTTCGTTTTTAAGCAGTCCCTTGTTGAAGTAATTGTTCCTTTTAATTGAGTGCAAAATCCGTTTACTTATTATCAGTTCCAAACTTTTTAGTTGTTTGCCCTTTAAAAGTTTAATCAGTAATTTGAAGTGATTTTCCGAATAAATCGGGAGAATTATTTTCAATTCGGAGGAATTTGAAATCAGTTTTTTGTATTTGTTGTATGCATTTGACAAATCACTTGTTGTTGAACTGACATAAGTTGCATTTTTTAAAAGGTAGATGTTTTTGATAAGTTCTTCAGGGATATCTGAAATGTCATGATTGTCCCAGAAAGTTCGGCTTTTGTTGATGGCATACCAGTTTTCTATAAGCTTAATCATGTTGGTTGTCAGAAGATATCCGTTGGATGTGAGTTCATAGTATTTTTGAATCTTTTTAACAAGATTTTCAGTTTCCAATTCCTTAAGTCCGTGCAATATTGTTGCTGAAGGCTTTTTTAACTCTCTTCTTAAATCGTCAAGATTTTTACTATCCTGATATAGAGCCAAAAGCAGCATTGTTCTCATGCTGGATGTTAAAATGTATTTCACATTTTTAAATTCGCTACTCATTTCGCTTCGGGTTCTTATAACGCTCATGGTGTCACCTCCTGTTTTATTGTTTTAAACAGGTCTTCAGCCCATTTGTGTGATTTTTGTGAATCAGAGATTAGAATTCGATTCTGATCAAAACTGCCGTCGTTTTTAAACAGTCCTAAACTCATTGTTTTATCACAAATTGTAAGATAAATGTTTAAATCATCTCGAACTGGATAAATTTTCAATTTTTTTCTTTTAATTGCATTTTTCCTAATTTTTGTACTGATGTTAAACAATAATGCTTTGTAAATGCTTTGAGGGATTATTAACTCAACTGTTCCATCATTTTTTAATATTGTTTCAATCATTTCAGGATGTTCTGGGTGTAGGAACGGAAAAATGGCCTTAACGCTTTTTGATTCAAGAAGTTGATGTTTTGTGGTGTTGTGTGTTTTGTAAATATCAATTATTGTTGTTTCAACTAGTTTTGAATCTTTTAAGTCTGTGAGTCGTTTTATGGATTCAACGCTTAACTGGTCGATATCATGTTTGGCCCAAAAGCTGTGGTAGTTGTTTATCAGTTCAACGCTTTTTTTAAAATCCATCAGTGTTGTATAATAAATTTCGGTTATTGGATTGACATAGTATTTATTGTCTATTTTTTCAATGTGGTTGTGGTGTTCCAGCTTTATTAGATTGCTTGAAACGGAACTGTATGTGTTTTCTGTTCTTTTAACAAGTCCACGGATGTTATCTGGGTGTTCGTTTAGTTCGCTTAGGATTTCTAACCGAATTTCTGATTGAGCAAGAAATTTGATGTCTTCATTGATTTCATTTTGAAAATTCATTTTAATTTCCTCCATTGAATTCATGTAAATTTTTCAAAAAAACATGAATTTTTCTGTACTATTTCATTTTCAAGTCTGAATTTAAATAAATTTTTCAAGATTTTTTCAATATTTTGTAGGTATTTGTTCAATTTTTATTCGGCATGTTGTCGTAATGTTTTCACTATCTCTTCAAAGCATGTTCACCACATTTTCAATAGCCAAGGTTTATTAGTTCATAAAAAAATATTATTTACCATGGAAATTTCTTATGTATTAGATGCATCAGCTTTTATCAATGGCTTTCATCTGGATTCAAAAAATAATTTTACGGTATCTGAAATTACCGCTGAAATTAAAGATTTCGAATCAAAATTGAAATTTGATGCTGCTATTGAAGATGGCAAATTAAAGATACAAGATGTGCCTTCAGAGTATTCATCTTGTGTTAATGATATTATTTCTGAATCTGGTGATATTTTAAGGTTGTCTTTGCCTGATAAGAAATTAATAGCACTTGCTTACATGCTGTCACAGGAAGGCCATGATGTAAAGGTCATCAGCGATGACTATACAATACAAAACACACTAAAAATTATGAACATCCCATTTTCAGGAGTTCTAACTGAAGGAATCAAAGAGGTCTACAACTGGAAAAAAGTCTGTGAAGGATGTAAAAAACAATACAGTGATGACTATCCATTTGATGACTGTGAGATATGTGGGTCTCGAATATTTAAAAAGAGAATCAAGGTGAGAAAATGAGAATTGGTGTCGTTGTCCACGGTCCAAAGATTATTGATTCGGGATATGCGTTGAAATTGATAAATTTAATTGGTGATTATGGGGATGTTTATGCAAGGCTTGGTGGAACAATGGGAAGAACTGCTGTCATCGATGCAAGTTTGGAGGATATGATTGACATTTCCAAAAAGTTGGTTCCAAGCGATTCTCTGAAAATATTTTATGATGATAATGTTGATTTGATTTTTTTACTTAATTATGGAAAATCAGATGTTACAGGTCAAGTTTTCGGTTATAAGGTTTACAATCATTATCTTGAAAAAATTACTGATAATGATATTCCGGTTATTCAAATTGAAAGGCCTGGTGAAAAGGATGGAAGCATCATCACATGGAATAATGATTCAGAAATTGCAGTTGAGCTTTCTGAAAAACTGGATTTGGATATTGTCACACCTGATGAGGTCTATGAAAAACACATTAGACGTGACAATGCAGGCGCCAATCAGAGAATTGTTCATGGGGTAAGTCCCGGTGAAAACATAATGGTTAACAGCGTTGTTATCGGAAAGACCAACTCAGATAAGCTCACGCTAATAGCTAAAGATGATTATATTGTGGATATTGTCGGGGGTGAACTTAAAAAACACGGCCTTGAAAAGTTAGGAAAAGTTGATTTGCAATCAGCAATTATCAAAACCGGACTTTTAAGACATGGTGAGGTTACTCCTCGCATAATTTCAAAGGAAAAATCCGATGAATTTAAAATTAATTTTTTAGACCATGCAGGGGAGGATGTTTATAAATTCAGGGATTCATCAGCAGTAATTACTGTTGGTGATGATACAACTTTGATATCTGGCGATATTCTATACCGATTTGATATACCTGTTGTTGGAATAACTGATGGTGATTTGGACAAGGTTGTGGAAAATGGATTCAAGGTTAAAAATTCCATAATCTTTGAAGTCGAAAGTGGTTTTGATGACATCATCGGTCAAGAAATTAAAAGGAAAATCTTTAATGATGAACAGGTATCTTTTAGGTTTTCAGACATTGATGAAGTTAAAGACAAAATTGTTGAAATAATAAATAATATTAACTGCAAATACAAAATTAATTATATTGATTAAGGATGTGTAATTTTGGATTTTAAAAGCCTTGTAAAAGAAATTCAGGAATTTAAAGGAGTGTCACGTAAAAGTTCAATAGATAATGTAATTTCACTTCTAAAAGAATCATACAACGTTTCAGGAGAAGTAGTCATTGACATTGGAGATGATGCTTCAGCTATTGACATTGGAAACAATCAGGTAGTATTATTGGCTGCTGATGGAATCTGGGGCGACATAATGAATGTCAACCCTTACTGGGCAGGATACTGTTCAGTTCTGGTAAATGTAAATGACATAGCTGCAATGGGAGGAAAACCATTGGCAATGGTTAATATAATGTCAATAAGTAATGATGATATTTATGAGGATTTACTTAAAGGAATCAATGATGGATGCTTAAAATTCGGAGTTCCGATGGTTGGAGGACACCTGCACCCTGACGGTGAAGTGGATTCATTAGGTGTGGCCATTGTTGGAATAGCACAAAAGGATAAGATGATTACCAGTTTTGGAGCAGAAGCCGGTGATAAGGTAATTGTAGCCATTGACCTTGACGGAGAACCTCAGAAACTGTGAGCCTTAAGCTGGGATACAACATATGATAAGGACGCTCAACTTGTACGTGACCAGATTACTGCTGTTCAATATCTGGCAGAACATGATTATATTAAATCAGGAAAGGACATTTCAAATCCTGGAATTTTAGGAACTTTGGAAATGCTTTTAGAAACATCTGATAAAGGAGCAGTCGTTAATCTTGAAGACATTCCAAGAAATGAAAGTATCGAATGGGTGGACTGGCTTAGATCATATCCTGGTTCAGGTTTTGTCTTTACA
The DNA here is from genome assembly GCA_964583995.1 of uncultured Methanobrevibacter sp. GTDB lineage: Archaea > Methanobacteriota > Methanobacteria > Methanobacteriales > Methanobacteriaceae > Methanocatella. The sequence continues at coordinate 5,356 of CAZOYH010000026.1, read as the reverse complement.
GCAAGTGAAGATAAATGTGACTATATAAAAGAATACTTGGCAAAATATTCAATTGAATCAAATGTAGTCGGTGAAGTTAATGATTCCAGTTCATTGATATTAAATTACAAAGATGAAAAAGCCGAAGTATTTAATCAGGAAAAAAATCCAGTATTTATTTTTAAATAATTAATGGTATTAATTATCTTAATACCATTGACAATACCATTATTTCACCCATAAGATTTAATTTTCTTCTTAAGGGTCTGAAATGTCTTCTTAAGTAAGTCAAATATTCATAACATCCATTTTCATAAGTTTCCTTGTCGACTTTTACATTAATTATTAATGTTTTCCAAGTGATGATTTCAGGATCAATATCAACTTCCAGTTCGAATATTCCTTCAGGGAAATGTTCATTCAGATAGGGAGTATATTCATCAATAATTATCAGTAATCCCGGATGCTGTTTGATGAATTCATAGGCCTCTTCTCGTGATTTGAAGATATAATTTTCATCAAGAGCATTGAATTTCTCATTGAATAATTGGGGATTGTTTTTTAATTCTTCTACTTGTTCTAGTTTGTTCATTATGACCACCTATTAATTGGAGGGTTGTTTTTTAAGTAATTAAGTGATTGAAATGCGGTTTTAATGTCTTTTTCAGTTTTGTTAAGTTCTTCTTCAAAGAATTCTTTACCATATTCTTTGTCATAACTTGCTTTGTTTCTAAGTTTCCTTAATTCGTTTAAAATTTCCCCTAATTCATTTTCATTTAAATCTTTTGAGTTCAATAATTCATCTCTCACCTTTTGATGGATGTCGCTTCCACCAATCTTAAGATAATATTTATTTCTTTTTTTAATTAAGTATTCTCTTGAAGAGCCGAATAATGAATAGTAATGTCTATCTATTGAAGACCTTAGGTAGGCTTCTTCTGTATTTTTTGATAAATCCTTTGCTACATTGCTAAAGTCAGACCATTCAAACATTGTCTCACCTCGAAATATTGCTTTCATATTGAAATATTGTTGTTAGTGTGTAAAATTGCTTTTAGCATGTAATTAATAACTCAATATTTCAATTCACATAATGGATTTGTCTGATTTGTATAAATAGTTTTCTAAAATCGTCCAATCAATATTTACTCGGGTATAAAAAAAGAAAAAAATTAAGGATTACAAATCTTACAAGGCACATATCCCTGATTGATTGCATCGTTTCTGTTTGTGAAAAATACTTTATTGCCTTCAGACATTTTGCTCACGCTGCTGCATCCTGAAACATGGAATTTTCCGGTATTTGAATTTCCAACATAACTGCCGGAACCTGATGAGCTTGAATGTGAACTGCTAGTTGAAGATGATGAGCTGTGGGTATCTGCCACATGTGTGTTGCTGTCTGCCCAGTCATATGGGTAAAATTCACTTGGGGGCATGTACATTATCTCTGCAAGTCCTTCTTTTAAAAGCATTTCATTGACATTTCTGCCGTCAACGATAACAACTGCTAGTGTACGGCCGTATCGGTCATTGTGTTTGGAATCATCAATATCCAAGCCGACTTCCTTATTTAAACATAATTTTTGAACAAAGTTTTTAGAAGCAATATATCCTTCAACACCTCGCTCAGGAGTGTTCACGCCAACAAAACGAACTTTCTCACCGTTGTCCAGATAGATTGTATCGCCGTCAACAACTTTGGTACAAACTGCACTTTCTTCAACGTGACATTCTGTTTTATGATACTTGTTTAAAATGTCTGAAGCGGACATGTCGGAATATTTGGAGCTTGGAATATTATGTGAAAAGCCGGTGCCGGTGTATGCACTGGCTACAGAAATAGCTCCGGCTGCAATGATTAAGACTGCAAGTAAAATAATAACATATTTCTTATTAAATTCCATATCTTTCACTCCATAGTATTATGTTATAACTTTGTGTTTATATAATTTTTGAAATTCAAATAAGTAATTTTAATATATATTACGATTATAAATATATAATATTAAAAATTCTTATTAGGAGATTGTATGTTAATTAAAGTTAATGGAGAAGAAATTGATGTGGCAGAAGCTTCAACAATTCAGGATGTAATTGATGAAACTAATGCTCCATATACTCCTGGTAGTATTATCTGTCTGATTAAGGGTAAAAAGGAACTTGAAAAAAACATCAGTAAATATAAAATCAAAACCAATCAGGGTTCCATTATTATCCAATTGGATGAATCTGAAGAAGCAAAACCTCTTGTTGACGTTTGGAAAAACCAGTATGAGGAATTTGTTGATTTGGACATCAGATGGTCCACTCCAACTGAAGTTGCAATAGGTCCTATTGTAACCAATTTGGAACCGACCCATGATGAATACAAATATTACGAAGGAGATGTAGTTTTAAGCTTATCTAGTTTTAGTAATGAGTCAACTCATTTAATACTTCTTAAGGAAAACACTACAAATGTCTACAGTGTACCACCATACAACAAAGGTATTTTTGCACGTGTTATTGGTGGTAAGAAAACTTTGGAGAATTTAACTGACGACGATAAGGTAACCGGCATAGAACCGATTATTGAAAGAAGTACAACAACAGACAGTGCTTCAGTATCTGATTTAAGTACAGTCTTAGAAGAAGGTAATGAATTATACACTTACGTTTCCTTTGAAATTGATGAGGATTCTCCTGTTTGTGTAGAGCACATGTTTTCTTTAATTAAGGATGGAAGAATTAAAGTTTCATATGACAGTGAGTCATTTTTAGGATTTTATGACTTGGCAGGTCTTGAAAAACCTAAAGAAAAGACCACTCAAAGAGCTAGAGGAACCATTACAATTAGAAATAGTGGTGTAGGTGTTGGAAAACTTTTCATCTATCGTCAAAATAGGGTGCTGACTCCAAATCACACTACTGTTGGAAGAATTATTAATGGTATGGAAATAATCGATATTGCAAAGGAAAATGATTTCATTACAGTCAAATCCGAACAGCAAAGATTGATGTTGCTCAATAAAACTCAAAGTGAAGCTACAAAGATTCTCTCTGAGGCGGGAGTTGAGCACATGATTGACGGATTGGTTGATGATGATGCAATAATCGTTGAACAGATTCCTAAACATACAATTGATATTCTAAAAGAAGGACAAGTAATAACCAAAGCTATTAATAAAGAGGATTTATGTTCAATTAAGTTTGTAGATAATGCACCTAGGTCTGTTAGATACTTTAAATTGTTGTCAGGACTTATAGAAAACCCTGTAGGTAAAATAAAAGTCCACTTTTCAGTACCTGGAATGCATATCATTATTTTTGAAGGGGATAAAAAAGCAGCTAAAGGTTTAGTTCCTGAAAATAACCCTGTTGATAAAGTTATAAGAGGTCAAATAGGTATTACTAACATGGCTTCAAAAAGTGCAGGTCTGATTGGTATCAGATTTGAAGACAATGCTGAATTTGGTCCGACTGCAGAAACATTTGAAGCAACCAATATTATTGGAGATATTACCTCAGATTATGACAGTCTTGAAAAATTAAAAGAAGGAGTTGTAGTATATGTCACCGAATCTAACCATGAGTCCTGATTTAGGTACAGAAGATTGGGATCCGGATGTAATTACTCGTATGATTTTTATAGGTCCTGGAGCTCATGTCAGCGAACAGGAAGTTGTCACAGCATTTCACATGCTTGATTTACCGCTTACTATAAAAAATACTTGTTACGGTTCTATGATTAGTGGAAAAAGTGAAGATGTTTACAAAGCTGTTGAAGAAATAAGAAAACTTGACCCAGCACATATTTTCACAAAAGAAAGAGGATTTGCTCCCGGTGACCCAAGAAGATGCAGAGGTCACAGGTTCGGTCCAAGAGAAGGTTTCCACCAAATGGAAAAAGAATATAGGATACTCGGTTTTGTCGCAGAGGCTTTAGAAAATCCTAAAGCAGATGTTGTAGTGGAAAAGAAAAAACCGGTTGAAGTTGACGAATTTAAAAAAATCATGAATGAATGTTTAGAAAATAAGGAATAGGTGAAAATATGGTTAAAATAGCTATTTATCCTCCAAATTCATTAATCTTGGCAGATTTAATTGAAAGGAAAGGTCATACTCCTTTAGTTCTTCAAAAACAAATTAGACAAAAAATTAAAGATCCGGAGATTGATTCTCCACCAATGAATATTACAGAAGACGATCCAATCAAAGGGCTTAAATACGCAGCTATTGAGGTTCCTTCCGGTGTTCGTGGAAGAATGTCCATTATCGGACCTCTTATAGATGAAGCAGAAGCAGCAATTGTTGTTGATGGTGCTCCTTACGGATTTGGTTGTATAGGTTGTGCAAGAACAAATGAACTGTCCATTTTCCTTTTAAGAAATAAAGGCATTCCAGTTCTTGAACTTGATTATCCAACTAATCAGGATGAAACTTATGTTATGGTTAATAAAATAAATGAATTTGTAGATTCACTCGAGGGGGAATAATAATGGTTAAAATTGCTTTAGTTTCATGTGGAACAGAATATAGTGGTATTCAAAAAGAGATAGAAAAAGCAGCAAACAAATTTGGTGCTGAAATTATTCTTCCGGAAATTGATTTGGATTACATTGATGAATCTTATGAGAAATTTGGATTTTCAGCTCAAAGTTCAAGTTTAAAATTAATGATTGCAAGAGCCATGGCTATTGTTGAAGGCAGATGCAAACCTGATGCAGTATTTATTGCAACCTGTTTTAGATGTGCCGAAGCAGCATTGGTGAGAAATGAAGTAAGAAGATTTATACAAAACAACACTCGTATTCCCGTAGTTACCTATTCATTTACAGAAAGAACAAAAGCTGATGAGCTTTTTATCCGTATGGAAGCATTGGCTACTACTGTAACTCGTAGAAGCATTCTTGCCCGTGAAAAACAAGAAGGTCTTACTCTTGGTTTGGACTCCGGTTCAACCACTACAAAAGCAGTTGTCATGGAAAACAACAATGTTATCGGAACCGGTTGGACATCCACTAAAGATATCATTGAATCTGCAAAAACAGCAGCTGCAGAAGCATTTTCACAAACAGACTATGACTGGGATGACTTGGATGGTATTGGAACTACTGGTTACGGTAGATTCACCATGGGTCAGGAATTCGGTGCAGAACTTATTCAAGAGGAATTATCTGTTAACGCTAAAGGTGCAGTATACCTAGCAGACTGTCAAAAAGGAGAAGCTACTGTACTGGATATCGGAGGTATGGACAACAAGGTAATTACAGTTAACAACGGTATTCCGGACAACTTTACCATGGGTGGTATCTGTGCAGGTGCATCCGGAAGATTTTTAGATATGACTTCACGTAGGTTAGATGTTGATATTACAGAACTTGGTCCATTAGCT